>DATLZP010000276.1:0-7583 GCA_035573935.1 Actinomycetota bacterium | reverse complement strand
TCGCGGAACCCCGCCGCGTTCGACGTCGAGAAGCTGGAGTGGATGAACAGCCACTACATCCAGGGCCTGGACGACGACGAGCTCGCCGCGCGGTGCATGCGCTTCATGACCGAGGCGGGGTTGCTCCCCGAGCCCGGGCTCCTCCGCCGGGCCATGCCGCTGGTCCGGGAGCGGATGAAGCGGCTGACCCATGCCCCCGAGCTGCTCCGGTTCCTCTTCACCGACGACCTGGAGCCCGACGCTCGGGCGGGGGAGCTCCTGGCCCGGGCGGGACGGACCTACCTCCTGGAGGCGGCGGCGGCGCTGGGCGCGGTGGAGCCGTGGACGGCCCAGGCCATCCAGGCGGCGCTCGACGAGCTGGCCGCCCGCCACGGGCTGTCCCGGACGAAGGGCTGGCAGCCGGTCCGGGCGGCGGTCACCGGCTCCACGGTCTCCCCCCCGCTCCCGGAGTCGCTCGAGCTGCTGGGGAGGGAGCGGACGACGGCGCGCCTGCGGGCCGCCGCGGAGCGGGTGGGCTGAGCCGCGTCAGCCGGCGTGCTGCCGGGCCCGCTGGAGCGAGTCCCGGAGCTGCGTGGCGGCGTCCTCCGGGGCCACGGGGTTGATGCTCATCCCGGAGCCCATCTCGAACCCGGCGGCGGTGGCCAGGCGGGGGAGGATCCGGACGTGCCAGGTGAAGTGGGCCTGGTCCCGGTCGCCGACGGAGCCCGAGGCCACCACGACGTTGAAGTCGGGGTCCCCGGCCGCCTCCCGGAGGGCCCGGAGCACCTCGCGGAGGACCCTGGCCAGATCGGCGAGCTCCGCGTCGTCGGCCCGGGCGAACGAGGAGCGGTGCCGGGAGGGGAGGATCCAGGTCTCGAACGGGCCCCGGCTGGCGAACGGGGCCACCGCGAGCATCGAGCCGGCCTCGGCCACCACGCGTTCCCCGGCCCGGCGCTCCGCCTCCCGGAGATCGTCGTACACGGAGCGGCCGGTGTCGTCGAAGTAGCGGACCGCGACCTCGTGGCGACGGAGGTCCTCCGGCGCGTAGACCGGGATCGCGATCACCTGGGAGTGGATGTGGACGAGCGAGGTGCCGGCCGCCGGACCGAAGTTCTTGAACAGCACGACGGAGCGGGCCCAGGGCTGGCGCTCCAGCGCCGCGTAGCGCTCCCGCCAGACCCCCACCACCTCCTCGACCTCGCCGTCGGACATCTCGTCGAAGCGCGCGTCGTGGCGGGGGGACTCGATGATCACCTCGTGGGCCCCGAGCCCCTCCATCCGGCCGAACACGCCGTCGCCGTCGCGCGTCGGGGAGGCCGCCGGGTCCACGGCCGGGAACAGGTTCGGCACGACCCGGATCCGCCAGCCGCGCTCGTCGCCCACCCGGAGGATCTCGGGGGGCGTCTGGGCCTCGTTCCCCGGGCAGAACGGGCACCCGGGGTCGCGGGAGGGGAGCGGGCGGGGCCCGCCCTCGGGTCGGGCGTGCGGCCGCTGCGCCCTCCGGGGGGCGATGATCACCCACTCCTTGGTCGTGGGGTCCTGGCGGAGGTTGGACATCAGCCGCTAAGGGTATCGGGCGCCGAGGACGGTTTCGTGAGTTCCGCACGGTAGTGCGGGGGAACGCGCTCCGTGCTCACGCAGCCGAGGTATCCGGTCTACGTGCCCTGATGCATGCCCGGGGACCGGCCTCGACCTATCCTCGGGCCGCGGCCGGGGCGCCGTCCGGCGGCCGGGGCGCACGGGACCGAGGCAGGGTGCGAGCCCCGGAAGGTCCGGTGGGCCGGCGCGGCCCGACGGTGCCCCGAGCCGCCCATGCGCTCAGGGACCCTCCTCGCTCCTCCTTCCGGTCGGGGAAGGGACCGCCCCCGGGTCATCTCCCGCGTCCGGGGGAAGCCGACGGCCGTCGTCTAGGCCGACGTCGCCGCCAACCGATCCTGGAGCCGGCTCGGCCGAGCCCCATCCGAGACCATCGCGAGCAGCTCGCCCGTGCCGGGATCGAGCGCGATCAGACGGATCCCCGCTCTCCCGCGAAGGAGATCCTCGATCAGCTCCTGACACCGCTCCGCCAGCACGATCGTGGTCCCACCCCCGGGCGAGACATCGCAGCCGAAGGTGATCGCGGCCCGCCCGCCCGGGCCTCCTCCGCCGGGCGCGCCCTCGGGGGTGGTGGGACCCGGATGCTTCAGGTCCCCGGCCAGGAAGGCCGCACCGACGCCGAGGATCAGCAGCGCGCTGGTCGCGGCGGCGACCGCGGCCCGTCTCCTCCTCGCTCGGACCGCGTCCGCCCGGGACGAGACGATCTGGTGCACGCGCTGATGCGACATCCCGAGCGCCTCGCCGATGTCCCGGAGGGACGCTCCCGCCCTGTGGAGCTTCCGGATCTCGCTGTGGTACCTCTGCCGGAGACGCTCCGCCTCATCCAGGGCCGACTCGTACTCATCACGGAGCTGCCTGATCCGCTCGTACCTGTCCATGGGGTCTCGACGCTAGCATCCGTGCTGCGGTGCGTCAAGCACCACTAGACGCGTCGGCCGCCCGCGACGGGTCTCGGCGTGCGAACCGCTCGGGTGCGCCCCGCTGGTCCCGCGGTCGCTCTCATCCCGTCACCTCGAACGTCACTGGTTCGAACGGCCCCGCCCCGCCCCCACCGTAGTCCAGGACCACGATCGAGTAGGTCCCCGGTGGGACGTCTGGGACCCGGAAGCGGACCGCATAGGAGCAGGTGTCCGCGGTCGACTGCTCTCCCAAGAGCACGACCGGACCCGGCCCCTTGGCCGGTGGTGGGTCGGTGGCGAAGGAAGCCCATCCGCTCGGATCGAGGTTCCACCAAGCCTCGATCTTCCAGTTGGAGACTCGAAGCCCACCTTCCTGGTAGGGGGGCGGCTTGACCCCGGTGACCGTTGCGGCCGAGCCGGCTGGTCCCGCGCCGGGAGTGACCACCGGGGCGTATCCCGCATCGACCGCTGGGCAGTCGGGCGTGAGACCGGCTGGCTCGACCAGGAGGCTGTCGAGGGACCGAAGCACCTCTTCTCGCAAGGCATCACTCGCGGCTGGACCGAAGGCCACCTGCGCGTAGAAGAAGCGTCCGCCGTCGCGGAACGAGGTGAGGTACGTCGGCCAGTCTCCCGAGCACTCGTAGTTCGCGAGGCTCCTTGGATCGAGTTCGAACCGAGAGGGCCTGGGGGGGAAGGACCCGGGGTGGACGTCACGCGACTCCGAGACCCAAAGGAGCATCCCGTCGGGAGGAAGCGCTTCGAGCGCATCGGTTGGCGCGCAGTCCCCGCCCGGCGGGAACGGATACGTTCCAACCGCGAACAGGATGCGCGGCCACATGTCGATCTGCAGCGGGTCCTCGCGGAAGGTCCAGCCCTGCGGTGTCTCGATCGAGATGCCGGTCCCCTCCTCCCCGATCGTGTGGACCGTCCACGTCGAGACCGCAGGTTCCGCCTCTCCTGCGGCAGGCGTGCGCGTCCCATCCGAAGGCGCGAACGCTCGGACGACGAACATGATGGCAAGGGCCGCCACGACCAAAGCGACCCCGGCCGCGATGAGCCGGGCGCGAGGGGACTCACGAGGAGGGCGCCCGGCCCGTGCCAGCCGGGTCTCGATGGAGGCCCACGCATCTTCCGAGGCCTGAACGTCCGGGAGCTCCTGCGGCAATCCCTCGCGGAGCCTGTCCTCAATACTCATCTCCGAGCTCCTGTCGCTGGCGAGCCAGGGCCCTACTGGTGTGTCTCTTCACCGTGCCGACGGAGCAGCCGAGGACTTGGGCCACTTCGCGTTCCCTGAGGCCTTCGAAGTAGCGGAGAACGATGCATGCCCGCTGCCGGGGAGGCAGCCTCATCACCGCTCGCCTCACGACGTGCCGATCCTCGAGCGCATCCTCCTGGCTGGTGCCGGCATGCACGTCTCGTCGGTGCCGCCTCTCCACGGCGAGTCGACGAAGGTGGTTCTTCCACAGGTTCACCACCGACCTTCGGAGGTAGGGGCGCACTTCGTCCTGCCCCAAGGCCGAGAGCCGGGGCGCGACGCGCACGAAGGCCTCCTGCACGATGTCCTCCGCCGCGTGCTTGCTCCCCGTGAGGAGCATGCAAGATCGGACGAGCGGCACGTAGTGCCGCTCGAACGCCGCCCTCAACGAGTCCTGCACCAGCGGGCCCCTGGTCGTCGCACCGCTGCCGATCATCCCCGGGTACCAACACGTGGATCGAGCAAAGGGTTGACCACGGAAGGGGCAGGCGGGTTCCCCGGATCCGGGTGTCCTGCCCCAGCCGTTGGGGCGGATGCGAACAGGTTCCGCAGGGGAGCCCCGCTGGGGGTCGGCAAGGAGGGTCACCTCTGAGTGGCACCCGAGCCGTCCCCCGCAGGCCATCGGGACGCTCGGGAGGCCTCGTCCGCGCTGGTAGCCCCAACGGGATTCGAACCCGTGTCTCCACCTTGAGAGGGTGGTGTCCTAGGCCGCTAGACGATGGGGCCTCGGAGCGGCCGGGGACCGCCTCCGGGTGGGTAGTGTACAGGCGTGGCCAGGGTCCGGATCGGGACGGCGGAGGGGCTGCTCGACCTGCCGGGGCCCGCGGAGCCCGAGCTCGGGGCGGACGTCACCGCGCTCGCCTCCGGCCCGAGCGGCTGGTGGGCGCTCCTCGACCGGCGGGCCGTCTGGCGGGACGCCGGGGAGGGATGGGCGCCGGTCGCCGACCTCGCCGACCCCTCCGGGACCTGCATCCTGGCGGACGGCGACGGGGCCTGGGTGGGGACGGCGGAGGCGCACCTGGTCCGGGTGACCGACGCCGGAGCGGAGCTCGTCGGGTCCTTCGAGGCGGCGCCGGGGAGGGAGACCTGGTACACGCCGTGGGGCGGTCCGCCCGCCGTCCGGTTCCTGGCTGGGGACGAGGACGGCGCCCTGTACGTGAACGTGCACGTGGGCGGGATCCTCCGCTCCCCCGACCGGGCCGCCACCTGGGAGCCGACGATCGACGTCGACGCCGACGTCCACCAGGTGCTCGCGGCGCCGCTCCCGCCCGGACGGGTCCTCGCCGCGACCGCCGGGGGCCTGGCCGAGAGCCACGACGGCGGAGCCGGCTGGCGGTTCCAGACTGAGGGCCTGCACGCCGCCTACTGCCGGGCGGTGGCGGTGGCCGGCGGCACCGTGCTGCTCTCGGCCTCGCGGGGACCGCGGGGCGGGGAGGCCGCGCTCTACCGCCGCCCGCTCGAGGGCGGCCCGTTCGAGCGCTGCCGCGACGGGCTCCCCGCCTCGTTCCCCGACAACCTCGACACCCACCTGGTGTCCGCCTCGGGGGTCGTCGCCGCGTTCGGCACGAGCGACGGGCGGGTCTTCCTCTCCCGGGACGAGGGGCGGGCCTGGGACGAGGCGGCCTCCGGTCTCCCCCGGATCCGCTGCCTCGTGGTCGATGCCTGAGGGCCCGGTCGTCTGGACCGTCGGCCACGGCACGCGGCCGATCGAGGACCTGGTCCGGCTGCTCCGGTGGGCGGGGATCCGGCGGCTCGTGGACGTGCGGACCGCGCCGGGGTCCAGACGCCACCCCTGGTTCGGTCGCGAGGCCCTGGCCCGGTCCCTGGAGGAGGCCGGGATCGGCTACGAGTGGCGCCGGGAGCTGGGCGGGTTCCGGAAGCCGCATCCGGGCTCCCGCCACACGGCGCTCGACCACCGGGCGTTCCAGGGCTACGCCGACCACATGGAGACCGAGGCCTTCCGGCGGGCCCTCCGCGAGGTCATCGAGGAGGCCCGGCGGGAGCCGACCGCCGTGATGTGCGCGGAGACCCTGTGGTGGCGGTGCCACCGACGCATGATCGCCGACGCGCTCACGGCCGCGGGCTGCGAGGTCCGCCACCTGCTGCGGGTGGGGGAGGTCCAGGCCCACCGGCTGCACCCCGCCGCCCGGATCGACGGGGACGGCACGCTCGTCTACGACGTGGGCGCCCAGCAGGGGCTGGGGGCCTGAGGCGCCCCGGGGCCGGAGCCCTCAGTTCTCGCCCTGGTCGCGGGTGAAGCCCTGCTCGCCCTGGAACGTCTGGAGCTTCTCCACGTGCATCCAGGCGTGCCGGGCGCCGATCCGCCGGAGCAGGTCGAGGACGTCCTCGTCGCCGACCGACGACCCCTCCTCCCGGGGCACGAACCGGCACCGCCAGTGGTCGGCCAGGTCGGTGATGGCCCCCGTGGGCGGGTAGACCATCGTCCCCCGGTTCCCGATCATCTTGAGCGCGAACGAGGAGCCGTCCACGAGCTCCTCGAGGCTCTTCCCCAGCTCGTCGGCGGCGAGCGAGGCCTCGACGAAGACGTCCACCCCGACCACCGCCCGGGTCGCCGGGTCCGGGGCCGCCCCCGGCGCCGTCCGGGGCAGCTGGATGGGACGGTAGTCGCGGACCTGCCAGCGCTCGGAGCGCTTCCCGAGGTTCGAGATGATCGCGTCGGTGTAGGCGGTGGTCGAGGCCCCCTTGTCGTAGCCCACGATGTCCCCGGTCCGGACCCCGGACTCCAGCGTGACCAGGACGGCGTGCTCCACGTCCGTGGCCACGGCGAACATCCCGAGGTGACGGAGCATCATCACCGCCGACAGGATCAGGGCGGTGGGGTTGATCACGTCCTTGCCCGCGTACTTCGGGGCCGAGCCGTGCACGGCCTCGAAGATCGCCACGTCGTCGCCGAAGTTCCCGGACGGCGCGAACCCCAGGCCCCCCACTAGCGCCGACGACTCGTCGGAGAGGATGTCGCCGTTCATGTTCGTGGTGACGATCACGTCGAACTGCTCCGGACGCTTGACCAGCTGGTGGGCGCAGTTGTCCACGATGAGGTGCCAGCTCTCGACGTCGGGGTAGTCGGCGGCCACCTCCTCGAAGGTGCGCTTCATCATCCCCTCGGTGAGCTTCATGATGTTGGCCTTCGTGGCGCAGACCACGCTCCTGCGGCCCTCCGCCCGGGCCAGCTCGAAGGCGAAGCGGGCTACCTTCTCGCACCCCTTCCGGGAGATGAGCTTGAGGGCTTCCGCCACCCCCGGGGTCTGCATGTACTCGATCCCGGCGTAGAGGTCCTCCACGTTCTCCCGGACCACGACCAGGTCGATGCCGCGCCCCGAGTACGGCGTCGAGACCCCGGGGAGCTCCCGCGCCGGCCGGACGTTGGCGTAGGTCTCGAACAGCTTGCGGAGCGTGACGTTCGCGCTCTTCTCGCCGAAGCCGACCGGGGTCTCGAGCGGTCCCTTCAGGACCACCCGGGTTCGGGAGATCGACTCGATCGTCTCGGCCGGGACCCCCGAGGGGAGCCTCCGCTTGAACACCTCGGCGCCCGCCTCGCACTCCTCCCACTCGATCGGGGCCCCGGCGGCCTCCAGGATCCGCCGGGCCGACCCCACGACCTCCGGGCCGATCCCGTCGCCCGGGATCAACGTGACCGTGCGTACGTCGTCCGCGCCCACCTGCGCCGCTCCTTCCGTCCCTCGTCCGCTCCGGGTCGGCCCCATCGTAGCCGCGGCCCGGGCCGCGGCGTGCCCCGGCCGCTCCACGGCGGACCGGCCGGCGGACCCGGCCCGGCTACGATGTGCCGGCGATGCGGGGTGGGGCGAGCGGCCGCGGCACGGGTCGAGCGGTCC
>DATLZP010000275.1:0-2374 GCA_035573935.1 Actinomycetota bacterium | reverse complement strand
TTCTCGATGGACGGCGACGTGGCGCCGCTCCCCGACCTGGTCGAGGTGGCCGAGCGCCACGGGGCGATCATGATGGTGGACGACGCGCACGCGAGCGGCGTGCTCGGCCCCGGGGGCAAGGGGACCGTGGCCCACTTCGGGATCGACCCGGCCCGGGTGGACGTCCAGGTGGGAACGCTGTCGAAGGCCATCGGGGTCCTGGGCGGGTTCATCGCCGGGCCCGCCCACCTGATCGAGTGGCTGGTGAACCGGGGCCGGCCGTTCCTGTTCTCGACCTCCGCCCCCCCGGCCGTGGCCGCGGCCTGCATCGCCGCCCTCGACGTGCTGGAGGCGGAGCCGGAGCGGATCGAGCGGCTGTGGGAGAACACCCGCGCGTTCAAGGAGGGCCTGCACCGCCTGGGGTTCGACACCGGGGCCAGCGAGACCCCGATCACGCCGGTGATCGCCGGGGAGGAGCGGGCGGCCCAGGAGCTCTCGGCAGGCCTGTGGGAGGAGGGGGTGTTCACCCCGGCCGTCGTGTACCCCACCGTCCCCAAGGGCAGGGCCCGGGTCCGGACGATCGTGACCGCCGACCACACCGAGGCCGACCTGGAGCGGGCGCTCGGGGCGTTCGAGCGGGTCGGACGGAAGCTCGGGTTGCTCTAGGCCCGGGCCGCGGCCTTCGCCCGGAGCCCCTCGATCAGCAGCTCGAGCCCGAACACGAACTGCTCATCGCCGTCGCACTCCATGAGGTCGGGCATCGCCTCGCGGAGCCGGGGCAGGTGGGCGGCCTCGACGGCCTCGGCCATCTCGACGTGCGCGCGACGGCGGACGGGATCGTCGCCCGTCAGCATGATGCCCTGCTCCATCATCACGAACCCGAAGATGTACCCGCCGAACGCGTGGAACGCCTGGACCGCCTCGCGGGGCGTCAGCCCGGCCCGGGCCAGGATGTCGAGCGCGTGCTCCATCGGTCCCAGCGCCGCCGGGCTCCGCAGCGGCTCGTTCCGCTCGGCCAGGAGGCGGATCAGGCTGGGATGTTCGAGGAACAGGCGTCGCCACTCCCGGGCCGCCCGGCGGGCGTCCTCGGCCCAGTCCCCACTCGGCTCCGGCACCCGGAACCGGCTGAGGGCGAGCTCCGTGACCGCCCCCAGCAGGTCGTCCTTGTCCCGGACGTGGTTGTACAGGGACATGGCCTCGACGCCGAGCTCGGCCCCCAGGCGGCGCATGGAGAGCGCCTCGAGGCCCTCCCGGTCCACGAGCTCGAGCGCCGCCCGGACCACCCGCTCCCGCGAGAGCGGCGTCCGCCGCTTGCTCGCCTGCACCCGCCTGGTTCCGGCCATCGCTCCTCGGGTTGACACCTTACGGCGTACGCATATACTCGGCGTACAACGTAAGCATACGGCGTACGCAACGTCTGCGCAACGAGGAGGAGGACCCGGATGCGGATCAACCCGGCGTCGGTGGCCCGAGCGAGCAGCCGCCACCCCTGGCGGACGATCGGCCTGTGGGCCGTCGTGCTGGGCGCGGGGATCGCGCTCTCCACGGCGCTCCTGGGCCGGGCGCTCACCACGGAGTTCAACTTCACGAACCGGCCCGAGTCGGTCCGGGCCCGGTCGCTGATCGAGGAGCGGCTCACCGGCCGGGAGCCCGTGACGGAGATCTACATCGTGCGGTCCGAGCGCTACACGGTCGAGGACCCGGCCTTCGAGGCCTTCGTCCGCCGTCTCCAGCGGGACCTCGCGGCCCTCGGTCCCGGCGTGGTCCGATCGGTGGTGAGCCCCTTCGACACCGGCCTCCCCACCCAGGTCTCCCCGGACGGCCGGGAGGTGCTCGTGACGGCCGTCCTGGCCGGCGACCTGGACCGGGCCTCCCGGCACGTGGAGGAGCTGGAGGCCGTCCGGGATCGAGCCGACGCCGACCCGGCCTTCGAGACCTACGCGTTCGGGGCGCCGACCGTCACCGAGGACTTCAAGCGCGTCTCCGAGGAGGACCTCCGGAAGGGCGAGGGGATCGGGATCGGCGTCGCCCTCATCGTGCTGGTGGCCGTGTTCGGGGCGGTGGTGGCCGGCGTGATCCCCATCGTCCTCGGCGTGTTCGCCATCGCGGTGGCCCTCGGCCTCCTGGCCCTGGTCGGCCTCCTGTTCGACCTCTCGTTCTTCGTGACGAACATGGTCTCGATGATGGGCCTGGCCGTGGGCATCGACTACTCGCTGTTCATCCTCTCCCGGTACCGGGAGGAGCGGGCCCGGGGGTGGGCGAAGCTCGAGGCCATCGCCCGGGCCGGGTCGACCGCGAACCGCGCGGTCTTCTTCAGCGGGACGGTCGTGGTGCTGGCGCTCCTGGGGATGCTGATCGTGCCGTCCACGGTCTTCCGCAGCCTGGCCGCCGGCGC
>DATLZP010000274.1:0-3326 GCA_035573935.1 Actinomycetota bacterium | reverse complement strand
GCCTCGGTGGTCGCGATCTCGATGCCGTTCTCCGGCTCGCTCGCCTGGACCACGCTCGTCCTGCTGGGGGCGAGCGGGTACCGAGGAGCGGCCGCGTGGTCGGGGCGCCTGGCCTGGCTGGCGTTGGCCGCGTTCGCCTGGGGGCAGACGGCGAACGCCCACATGAGCCACGGGCTCGCGATGTGCACGCTCCTCGCCGCGGCGTACCTCGCGGCCTGGTCGGTGCGGGACGTGCGGCGGGGGGAGTGCTCGCCCGCCGCCGCGGCCCTCCGGGACGTCCTGTTCCTCCTGGCGCTGCCGGCGGCGAACCTGGCGATCCTCCTCCCCCGGCTGGCCCTGGTGGCGCGGTCGAGCCTCCGGGAGGGCTACGCCGCCCTGGCCGAGCCCCTGGCCCGCCCCCGGGACGCCTTCGAGCGGCCCCTGGCGGCGAACGGGGTCTGGGCGGGGTGGCCGTTCTCCCTGGCCAGCGCCCCGGGGGCCTACGTGGGGGCGGCCATCCTCCTCGCCGCCCCCGCCGCCTGGCGGGCCCGGGAGCGGCGGCCCCTCGTCGTGGCCCTCGCCGGGGCCGGGGTCCTGACCTACGTCCTCACGCTCCCCGGGCTCGTCACGGCGGGGTGGTTCCGGGACCTCGTCCTGCGGATCCCCTACGGCGACGTCTACCTCCACAACCCGGGGCGGCTCCGCTACCTCGCCTACCTCGTCGTCCCGGCCCTGGGGGCGATCGGGCTCCAGGGCCTCGCCGACCGCCCCCCCGGCCTCCGCCGTTCCCTGGCCTGGCTGGTCCCGGCCGCCCTGGCCTGGCTGGCCCTCCCCATCGCGCTGGGGGCCCACCCGGTTCGGTTCTCGCTCCTCGCGCTGGGCGCGGCGGCGGCCCTCCCCGCGCTCCTCGCCGTGGGGGCCCGTCGGGCCGGCCTCCTCCTGGTGACCGCCCTCCTCGCCGTGGAGCTCGTGGGGAGCGCCGCCTACTCCCAGGCCTACCAGGGGGGGACGATCTTCCTCGGGCTGGAGGGGAAGGACCACCCGAACCTGGTCCCCGGGCCCCTCCGGTGGCCGACGGTCCGGGCCCGACGGTTCCTGGAGCCCGGACCCATCGCCCGCTACCTGATGGGGCGGGGGGAGCGCTACCTCACCTGGGTGCCGCCCGACGCCTACTTCGAGAAGGGCTACCTCTGGGCCCAGGAGGAGGGGGACTGGCCGATGCTGGCGATGGAGCGGGGGACGCTGTTCGGGATCCGCGACGCGCTGGGCTACAACCCGGTCCAGCCCGCCCGGTACTGGACCTACATCCGGGCCACGAACCCCCTGCCGGTCTTCTACAACGCGTCGGTGCTGGCCGACCCCTCCCCGGAGGACGTCCGGCTCCTCGGGGTCCGCTACCTGATCGTCCCGGAGGATCAGCGTCCCCGCCGGCTGGCGGGCGTCCCGGTCTCGAGCGAGACCTCCGAGGGCGTGGGGTACGAGCTGCTGGAGGTCCCCGGGTGGCAGCCGCTCGTCTCCGTGGTCCCGAGCTGGCGGGTGGTGGACCGGCCCATCGAGGCCCTCCGGGCCGTCCTGGAGCCGGGGTTCGACCCGGCCCGCGCCGCGGTCCTGGAGCGCGACCCGGGGATCGCGCCGGTGGCCGGGGCCGGGCCGGGGACGGCCAGCTGGCGGGAGGAGGAGCCGGAGGACCTCCGGGTCGAGGTCCGGGCCCCCGGCCCGCAGATCGTGCTGGTGCGGACGAACCCCGACCCCGGCTGGCGGGCCACGGTGGACGGCCGCCCGGCGCCCGTCCTCCGGGCGGACTTCTTCCGGCTGGGGGTGCCCGTGCCGGCCGGCCGGCACGTCGTCCGGCTCACCTACGACGACCCCTGGATCGGCCGGGGCCTCGCCCTCTCCGCCGCCGCCTGGCTGGCCCTGGGGGCGGGGTGGTTCCTGGCCCGGCGACGGGAGGGGGGCCGACGGTCCGCCGCCGTCGGGCCGGCGCGCGCTCCGAAGCCGAGCGCTCCCCGTCCCTCGGCCCCGGGCGGCTAGCGCTCCGCCTCCCGCCCCCCGTCGCCGGCCGCCCGCCGGCGCAGCTCGGCCTCGATCAGCCGCTCCAGGTCGCCGTCCAGGACCCGGTCCACGTCCCCGATCTCCACCCCGGTCCGGTGGTCCTTCACCAGCCGGTAGGGGGCCAGGACGTAGGACCGGATCTGGGAGCCGAAGTCGATCTCCCGGCGGTCCCCCCGCAGCCGCTCCAGCTCCTCCTGCCGCTCCCGGCGCCTCCGCTCGGCCAGCCGGGCCTTCAGGATCCGCATCGCCACGGCCCGGTTCTGCAGCTGGGACCGCTCGTTCTGGCAGGCGGCGGTGATCCCGGTGGGGAGGTGCGTGATCCGCACCGCGGAGTCCGTCGTGTTCACGGACTGCCCCCCGGGACCCGTGGAGCGGTAGACCTCGACCCGGAGGTCCTTGGGGTCGATCTCGATGTCGTCCTCGTCGGCCTCCTCGAGCAGCGGGATCACGTCGAGGCTGGCGAAGCTGGTGTGGCGGCGCTTCTGCGCGTCGAACGGCGAGATCCGGACCAGGCGGTGCACCCCTCGTTCCGCCGACAGCAGCCCGTAGGCGTTCGTCCCCTGGACCGTGAACGTGGCGCTCTTGACCCCGGCCTCCTCGCCGGGGAGCACCTCGTCGACCTCCGCCCGGAAGCCGTTCCGCTCCGCCCACCGGAGGTACATGCGGAGCAGCATCTCCGCCCAGTCCTGGGACTCCGTCCCCCCGGCCCCGGCGTGCAGGGTGGCCACCGCGTCGTGGTCGTCGTACGGCCCGCCGAGGAGCGACGCGAGCTCCAGCCGCTCGAGCTCCTCCCGGAGCTGGGCCAGCAGCCCGTCGAGCTCGGCGGCGAGCTCCGGGTCGTCGCCCTCCGCCAGGAGCTCGTCGATGGCCCGGGCCTCGTCCAGGCGGCGGGCCAGCCCCTCGTACCGGTCGAGGTCGGCCCGGAGGCGCGCCAGTCGGGTCAGGACCTCCTGGCCCCTGGTGGAATCGTCCCAGAGCGATGGGTCGGCGGCCCGTTGCTCGAGCTGGGCCGCCTCCCGGCGCTTCGCATCGACGTCAAAGGAACTCCTTCGCCGCGGCGACGCGCCGAGCGAGGTCCTCGATGGCCTCGGTCCGATCGCTCATGCCGGGCATCGTAGCAAGGCGCCCAGAGCCGGAGGGCCGGGCGCGAGAAGGCCGGAGGGCCGGGCCTCGTGCCCGGCCCTCCCGCTTCCCTCCGCCGAGCGCGGCGTTCGGGCCCCGACCCTAGTGCCTGATCGGCCAGAGGAGGACGGATGCGATCCGGGCCGCGACGCGCCGGGCGCGCTGCCGGCGGG
>DATLZP010000273.1:0-10021 GCA_035573935.1 Actinomycetota bacterium | reverse complement strand
CACGGCCGACCCCGTCCACCGGGTCTCGATCATCCCCCGGGGGGCGGCCGCCCTGGGGATGACGATGCAGCGGCCCCTCGAGGACCGGTACCTCCTCACGGAGCCGGAGCTCCAGGACCGCCTGGCGATCCTCCTCGGGGGACGCACCGCCGAGGAGCTCGTCTTCGGCCCCGTCTCCACCGGGGCCCAGAACGACCTGGAGCGGGCCACGGAGATCGCCCGGGCCATGGTCGTGGAGTACGGGATGAGCGAGGCGCTCGGCCCCCTCTCCTTCGGACGGGACGGGTTCCGGGGCGCGGAGGGGCGGGTCCTGTTCCCCGGGGAGCGGCCGGAGATGTCGGACGCCACCGCGGAGCTCGTCGACAAGGAGGTGGCCCGCCTACTCAACGGGGCCCAGGAGCGGGCCCGGGCCATCCTGTCGGAGAAGCGGGGGCTGCTCGACCGCCTGTCGCGGCTCCTCATGGCCCGCGAGGTGATCGAGGGCCGGGACCTCGTGGCCTACGTCCGGGGGGAGGCGGAGATCCCCGAGCCCGAGCCCCCGGCCCATCGGCCGGAGGAAGCGGCCACCGAGCCCGTCGAGGTGGAGCCCGCCCCCACCGAGCCCCTGGGCTCGATCGATCCCAGGGCGACGGCGCCGCTCGAGGGGCCGGACGCCCGGCCCTAGGGGGTCCGGCCGTCGTCGGGGGCCCGACCTTGCACCGTGAGGTCGAACCGCCCCCGGAAGCGTTCCAGGAACCGGTAGAAGTTCCGCTTCGACAGCCGCTCCCGCTCCTCCGGCGGGGTGTGCGTCCAGACCCGGTGCTCGTGACGGACGACCGGCACCGGGACCACCACCGCCCGGAGCCCCCGCTCCTTCACCCGGAACGAGAGCTCGATGTCGGCGGTGCGGTAGAAGCGGAACCGCTCGTCGAAGGCCAGCCCCGCCTGCAGCAGCTCGCGGCGGAACGCCATCAGGTAGCCCTCGATGGCGTCCACGTCCGGCCCCGGGCTCTCCCGGAAGCTCCGGAGGTCCTCGGTGACGATCCCGTACGGGCCGCAGATCCCGATCGAGGGGTCGGCCAGGGCCTCCTCCAGGGGGCCCAGCACGTCCCCATCCGCCTCCACCGATCCGTCCACGACCACCACGATCCGTCCCCGGGACCGCCGGAGCCCCGCGTTGCGGGCGGCGGCCCAGCCGGTCCCGGGCTCGAGCGACCAGACCTCGACGTCCCGGGGCCACCCGGTCGGGTCGGCGCCGGCGACGTCCACGACCACGTGCTGCACCGACCGGGGGCCGGCGTGCCGATCCACGCTGGCCATCCCCCGCAGGACGTCCTGCGGCCAGCCCTCCGAGATCCAGTGGACCGAGGCGTCCGCCGAGGGCGGGTCGTCGAGCACGCTCTGCACGTCGCCGGGCCGGAGGGGACGCCGGGCGATCCCCTCGGGCGGGGCGAGCGGCTCGAGGCGGTAGCCCCCCGGCTCGTCCACGACCGACCAGCCCAGATCGGCCAGCCGGTCCCGGAGCGCGTCGGCCGCCGCGAAGTCCCGCTCGGCGCGGCGGGCCGCCCGCTCCTCGGCCAGCCGGCGGACCTCCTCCGGGGGCTCAGCCATCGGCGTGGCGCTCCACGAAGCCCAGGACGATCCGGTCCGCCTCCTCGGCGCGCTCCGAGTGGTAGAGGTGCCCGGCGCCCTCCAGCAGGGCCAGCTCCGCCCCGGGGATCCGCTCCGCGATGATCCGGGCGTTCTTTACCGGCACCATCTGGTCCGCCGTCCCGTGCAGCACGAGCGTGGGGACGGAGATGGCGGGCAGCCGGTCGTAGGCGTCGAAGGCCCGCATGGCCTCCCACTGCCGCCGCTCCCCCTCGGGGTGCCGGGGCCGCTCGGCCGCCACCCGGAGGTCCTCGGCCACGTGCTGGGGGTGGGCCTCCGGGAACCCCGGCGCGTAGAGGAGGCGCCACGGCTCGCCCTTCGGGGCCTTCCGGTCCGAGCGAACGGCGCGCGGGCCGCCGGGGTGGGTGCAGGCCAGGATCAGCGACCGCACCCGTCGGGGGTGCGAGAGCGCCAGGTCCAGGGCCACCATCCCGCCGAACGACTGGCCGTAGACGTGGGCCCGCTCCACGCCCAGGCCGTCGAGGAGCGCCACGGTGTCCTCGACGTACGTCGCCATCGTGGTCGGCGCGTCCGGGGCCTCCGAGCGCCCGTTCCCCCGGAGGTCGTAGGCGATCACCCGGAGCCGTTCCGCCAGGCGTGGGATGTTCCTCCGCCAGCCCGGGATGTCCCCGCCCAACCCCTCGAGCAGGACGATGGGCGGACCGCCCGGCGGGCCGTGCACCTCGTGATAGAGGCGGGCGCCGTCGGGACGCTCCAGGAACGGCACGGGGTCACAGCGGAGGGCTCTTCGCCGCGGTCCGCAGGCGGGACGCCATCGCCTTCAGCGTCTTCATCGCGATCGCCGGGTGCTCGTGGATCAGGCCCCGGAACACCCACTCCGTGATGCCCACCACGCGGAGGGGGGTCCGGGCGGTGACGGTGGCGGTCCGGGGTCCGCCGTCGAGGAGGGCGATCTCCCCGAAGAAGTCGCCCGGGCCCAGCAGGCGGCGGCGGCGGCCACCGATCGTCACCTCGGCCTCGCCCTCCAGGATCAGGAACAACCCGACGCCCGGCTCACCCTCCCGGGCCACGATCGCGCCGGCCGGATGGGTCACCTCCTTGGCGGCGCTGGCGATCAGGTTGAGCTCGCGCTTGGAGCAGTCGGAGAACAGCGGCACCTGGGCGAGCTTCTCGGCGATGTCACGGACGGCCACGTCCTACCCCCTTCCCGCGGACCAGGGCGCTATCGTAGCCCGGCCCGCGGCTCCCGCGGGACGCGGTCGAAGAGGCGATCGCAGATCTCGACGAGCACGGCGCTCCTATCCCGGCTCGGTGGCGGGCGCACCGTGAGGAACCCGTCGCCCCGCATGTTGGGGGATGGGTCGAACCGGAGGGTCAGGCCCACCCGCCGGGCCCCCGGCCCCCGCTCTCCGTACGCCCGGGCGCAGTCGTCTGCCGTGAGCTCGACCCTCGCCGGGAGGAGGGCGAAGCCGCCGTCCGACCGCCGGACGGCCTCCGCCCAGAGCTCCAGCAGCCGGAGGGCGAGCCCGGTCAGGATCCAGCTCCACGGCACGACGACGGCGCGCGGCACGCGGTGGATCTGGAGCTCGGGCAGGCCGAACTCCCTGAGCCCGGTGGTCGTGCACCAGAACCCACGTCGTCCGGGCGAGGTCAGGACCAACACCCGCTCGGCGAGCGGGGTCGGCACCCGAAGGTGGCGGGCCCGCTCGATCGTCGGCGGGACCGGGAGGACGAGCGTCGGCTCCACGGCCGGACCGTACACGCCACCACCGACACGCCCCCGCCCCTCCGGTCCGGCCTTCCATCCGGCACCGGAGGGTGCCCGCTACAGCGGGCCGCGGTGCCAGGGCCCCCAGATCGCGTAGGTCATGCCGTTCGACTGCATGTTCGCGTACAGGACCTGCGTGTCGGGGGAGAACGTCGCCCCCGCGAACTCGTCCGTCCCACCCGAGATCGCGTTCAAGGCGAAGTCGAACAGGAGCCCGTCCCGGGTGAGCCCCCGGAGCATGTTCCCGTCGCCGCTGTCCTCGCATATCAGCACGCTCTTCCGCCTGGGGGAAGCCACGATGTTGTCCGGGAAGTCCAGAACGTCCGGGCCGGGCGATTCGAACAGCAACGTCAGGGTCTCCGCCCGCGTGTCGTACATCCACACCTGTCCGTAGCCGTCGCCGAACCCGGCGCTCGCGTTGGGAGGTGGGTCGGAGTCGAAGGGGCCGCCGCCCTCGGTCGAGACGAAGAAGATCTTCCCACCCCAGTGGTTCATCCCCTCCAGCCGGGAGAACCGGGCGCCGCCCTTCGCCTCCCCCTCCTGGAACACGAGGCGCGCTGCCTCGTCGTTGCTGAGACCCGGGGCGAACGTCGGGTCGGGGTCCTCGATGTCGATCCAGGCCACGCGATACGTGGTCCCGGGCGTCTGCCCCGTGTGGAGGTCCGTCGTCACGGGGCCCGCCGCGCCCTCGGGCACCACGCCGAGCACCTGGAGCCGACCGCCGTCCTCCACCCGCTTCGCCGCGAAGGGGTTGGTGGGCGGGATGTAGCGGAAGAAGCCGGACGGGTACGCGAAGTCGTCCTCCGTCATGTACACGATCCCGGTCGACGGATCCACCGCGGCCGCCTCGTGCGGGAAGCGCCCGGCGCTCCGGATGGGCTGGCCAACCTCCAGCTCGCCAGGCCCCCGGCTCACCGGCACCTCGAACAGGTAGCCGTGCTTCCGCGTGTAGGTGAGGTCGTCCGGCTGGTCCGGCCCGATCAGGAAGCTCCGCTGCTGGTCGACCCCGTTCGGTGTCTCCTCACAGGTCAGCCAGCTCCTCCACGGGGTCGGTCCCCCGGCGCAGTTGAACGTCGAGCCGTTCAGGCTGACCCAGCTCCGCACCTCCTCCGCCCGCGGCGTGAGCTCCAGGGTGGTCGTACCGCCCGGCGCCCGGGGGTCATAGGCCCCCGAGGCATCCCCGAACGCCGCCGGCGGACTGGTGGGCTGGAACTGCTCGTGGTTCCGGATCAGCCGGACCCTCCCGCCCCTCCAACCGAACGCGGCCATGCCGTCGTGACGGCCGGGCGTGGCGGTCGCCTCCTCGGTGAGCGGCGTGCCGCGCACGCCGAAGGAGCGGTACCGGAACCCGGCCGGCAACCAGAGCCGCACGAGCCCGTCGCGGAGATCCGGCACGGGACCGAGCGGCCCGTACCCCGCGTTGTCGGGCGCGAGCGGTGGCCGGGCGTGCGCGGCCCGAACGACGAGACCGCTGAACGGGCCAGCCGCCGCGCCGATCGTCCCGGCCGCGACCAGGGCGCTCCGCCGGAGGAACGTCCGACGATCGATCGTGCGCATCAGGATCCCTCCCCTCGTGCCGGCCGCCTCCCGACGCTATCCTCGCCGGCGACGGCCGGTCAAACGCGGAGCGTGTCCCGCGGGAGGGTCCGGGAGAAGGAGACGCGCGGTGGAGGAAGGCCCCAACCTGCCACCCTTGGTGGAACGCCTGCTGGAGGAGGCGCGGCGGCTCACCGACGCCGATCGGGAGGCGCTCGCCCGGGCCCGTCGGACGGTGGACGAGGCGTTCCACGTGGGAGCCTGGCGCGCTGCGACCGAGGTGGCGAGGGGCCGAGCGGCCGGGTACCTGGAGGCGTGGATCCGGATCGGATCCGCGTACCTCCCGGAGCGGCTGGAGGAGCTGATCGGGATGGGCTCCCGGGCCGACGCGGAGGAGCTCTCGCGGTGGCAGGAGGTGGCCAGGTTGTCGAGGCTCGCGATCGACGACGCGATCCTCGGCCTTTTGACCGGGGACACGATCCCCCCGGTGGATCTCCGGGAGCTCTACGGGCCCTGGAAGGCGATGCTCACGGCCCGCGCCGAGCGCGCCGCGCGTTGACCCGGGTCGCCGCGCCGGCCCCGCGGACCGTGGGGAAGGTTCCTTCGGGGCCCTCGGTGGTCATCGTCCGGACCCCGGATCCCCGAGCTTCCGCCTGCTCGGCCGCCGCCCCCTCCTCGAGATCCTCGACCCCTGCTCCTGCTCAGGTCTCGCAGCCGACCCCGTCGTCATCGCCATCGAAGCCGTGTGGATCCTGACCCGTCACCCGGAAGCCCGTGAACCGGAGCTCCCCGCAGTCGAGGTCCGGTGGAGGGGGCGGGATGCAGACGTCGGGGTAGGAGGGGTCGCAGCGCCCTCCTCCCCCGCCGCGTCCCGACGACCCGGCGTCGCGGCTTCCCCGCACCGGACACCCTCCCCACAGCCCCCGCCCGGCCTCCCGGGCCTCCCGCTGCGCGGCGCGGAAGCGGTCCGCGTACCGCACGTTCGGGGGATAGGTCGCGACCTGGGCGTAGCCCTTCCGCACCAGCGACTCGTTGAACAGCTCGCCGTGCACCCAGACGTAGGCCAGGGTCCTGCCGTACCGGTCCAGCCGCTCCACGTCGAACCCGAGCCGAACCCGTCGCCCCTCGAGCGCGTTCCGGGTGAACCGGGAGGCCTCCCGCCCGTAGCACTCCACGGGCCGGGACGGATGGACGGTCTCCGGCGTATCCACGCCGATCAGACGGACGTCCCGGACGTGGCCCCGGAACCGCACCTCGATCGTGTCCCCGTCGATGACCCTGATGACGAGGGCTCTCCCGTTCGCCCGGGATCCGACCCCCCCGTCGGCGGCCGTCTGCTCGGCGATCGCATCAGCTCCACCGGCCGGGGCTGATCCGTGGCCATCGACGGCCCCGGAGGCGCACCCGACGGCGAGCAGGGCGGCGACGAGGACCGAGAGCCCGGGTCTCCCCGCTTTCTGGCTCAGGGAGGACGTCGCTTCTGAGGGCCCGATCATGACGATCTCAACGGCCGGAGGAGCGGAGGCCTTGAGCACCGGGCAGCTGACGGGCCACGCGCAGCCCGAACGGGATCGGCGATGGCGGCGGGGCACGGACACGTGGCCGGGAGACGCGAGGAGGGGCGCCCCTCACAGGCGCCCCTCGCATCGGCTTCGTCGCGGGGGCAGGATTTGAACCTGCGACCTCTGGGTTATGAGCCCGATCCCGTACATGGCGGGGAGAGGCAGCCAGAGGCAGCACGTGCGCCGACCTGCGGTTTTCCGAACGACCCAGTGGGGGTCGCGGCGCGAGACAGCACCGGCTCCCCATGAGGTGGGGGAATCTTGGGGGAACCGCGCTCGGCTCGCCGCACGCGGCGCTCCATGGCTTGGCGGCTGACGCCGAGCTCCCGCGCGCAGGCCGCCATCCCGAGGCCCCGGACCGTCTCGGCGAGCTCCCGTCGGGCCGCACGGAGGGCCTCCTCGGCGCGGCGGACGCGCTCCAGGGCGCGGACGAGCCGGCCGCGCTCGGCCGCGGTGAGGGCCTTCGGTCGGGGTCCGGACACGCCGCCAGCCTACCGCTCCCCGCGCACGACGACACGGGGGCGTTGACGACATCCCCGCGATGGTGGCACGCTCGCCGGGGTCCGGCGACGGGCAGCAGGGGAGCGAGATGGACGACGTGACCAAGACAGGATGGGTGACGGACTTTCATCCTCGCAATGGGAGGGACCGCATAAAACGACTTGCCGTGCTTCTGTTGGTGCTCATCGCGGCTGCATGTTCCGGCAGCTCTACACCGGAACCGGACGGTGAGGTACAGGCATCAACTGAACCGGCACGCGCCCTCGATGAGGAAGCGATACTCGCGATGCTCAAGGAGTACCTGCGCCTATACAACAACGGTGACTACATCCAGGCGTCAGGCTTCCTCAGCTCCCGAGTTGAAGCGGAATGCGGAGGCCCGACAGCTCTCGCGTTCGCGCTTTCGCAGAACCACAGAATCGAAGGCATCGACTACGACGTTAAGTCTGTGAGAGCTTGGGGGCCCGATGACCCGACGATGGCGGACGTCACGACCGTCGAGAGTTACGGGGGCCACTCCCACAAGCTCGTTCTCGGTTTGGCGTTCGTGTTCGAGCGCGGTGACTGGAAGTTGGACGACCTCTACCCGCTTGGAGCTGGAGCCTTCTGCGAATAGGCGATAGACGAGCTTCGGGCCTTGTCGGAGCTCGCCGAGGCGCGGGACCCGCGCCTGCGGTTCCGCCGCCAGCCGGACGGGGCGTGGGAAGCCCGCCTCGGGGCAGGACGCATCGTCGTTTGGTGGGACGAGGGCGGTGAGGTCCCAGGTCCCGTGGTCACCTGGTTCATCGACGGGGAGCCGCTGGATCAGGACGTCCCCGACTCCGCCGAGGAGATCGCGGGGAGCGTCGCCTACGCGGTCCGCGCGTTGGAGCGCCTCCAGGCGGCCTGAGCCCCGACGGTCGGTGCCGTTCGTAGGGCTCTAGAAGCAACTGGAGAAATTCCCCACCCGGCCACACGCGGCCAGCGAGAGAAAACACGGCGCCGGGGTGCGGGAGTCTTCGCGCCGGAGCCCGTCGAACCCCGTCCCCCCGTCGCGCACCGCGGAGCGCCGCCTTCCGCGACCCTCACCACTCCCGCGACGGCGCCGCCGAGCCGCACCTCGGGCACGGCGGGTCCCCCGGCTGCAGGTGAGGCCAGATCCGGCACGGGTCGTCCGTCCGCACGGGGGGTCGCTTCCTGTGGCACGAGGCGCAGACGGCCCGCAGGTTCCCCGGGTCGAAGACGGCGCCTCCGAGGGCTCGGGGGACGATGTGGTCCACCTCGGTCGCCCGGCCGAGGCACCCAGTGAGCCGGAGCTGGCAGCGGTAGCCGTCCCGCTCGAGAACGGCAGCACGGACGCGCGTCGCGAGGGCGCGCCTCGTGACCCAACCGTCAGCTTTGTCCTTCACGTAGATCCCTCCTTGCCTGGCCTGCGAAGTTCCGGCGGGCGGAAAATCGCTGCGCGGCCATGCGGAAGCGCGCAGATCCGCAGAGTTTCGACCCCCCCTAGCCTGCGGAGCGCGCGTCCCCGGCCCATCACCTTAGCCACCCGCCGAACGCGGCCCTCAGAGCCTCTCAGCGCCTCGTTTCCGCGCCTCACCGCCGCGCGAGCAGCTCCAGGCGTCGACGGTACGCATCGAGCGAGGCCACGGGGCGCCGGTGGAGCTCCCAGACTGGCGGATCACCTTCGAGCACGTCCTCGGCCAGCACGCGGCCACCGACGCTTCGGACGCGCACACCGACCTTGCGTCGGGAGCTCGGCGCGACGGCGAGCTCGAGCGCACGGCCCGGATGAACGCGGACCTCGGCGGCGGGGTACGCCCCCCAGGCCACGAGGGATACGTCCCACAACCGCTCGATCCGGAGGATCTCGCGCAGCGTCCGCCCGTCGGCGTCCACACCCCAGCGCACGCCATCGGGGGCCACGCTGAAGGAGAAGGATGCCCCGAACGTGCCGCGCTCGGCGAGGGTGGCGTAGTGGCGCGCAAGTGCCGTATCCGGCACCTCGGCCGTCCACTCGAGGCCTCGGCTCGTCTCGCGGAGCCTGAGCGTCCCGTTGCCCACGCGCGCGAGCGTGAAGGCCCCGCCGTGCTCGTGGCCGACGGTGAGGATCGCGTCGTCGTCGAGCACGTCGCGGAACGCGCCGCGGCGGAGCACCTCCCGGAAGCCGGGGAGCTCGGCCGGACTGTCGTAGGGCACGAGGCCCTCGAAGCTGAGGGTGCTCATCGTCGCGGCCTCCGCAGCCGCCGCAGCCGCGCCACCCGCTCATCGAGCTCGCGGCGCTTCTCCTGCCAGGCGAGCTCCTCGCTCTCCTCGGGCCCGATCTGGCCGCGAACCGTCAGGGCGAGCGCCCGGTGCTCGATCGTCGGCCGTGTCTTCGTGTTCATGGTCCGAACTCCCTTCACTCGGGTCGCGGGTTGCGCCGTTCCCACCGCTGGACCGCCTCCCGGGCCGCCTCCTGCGCTCGCGCACGGGCGGTCGGCGTCGAGCTCGGGACACCGGACGCGAGCACGAATCCGGTGAAGCTCTCGCTCATCGCAGCGAGCTCCTCGCGCACGAAGCCCGGCAGCGCGGCCTCGAAGGCCTCTTGGAAGACCCTTTCCCGCTCGCGCTGCCACCGCTCGGCCGCGGCGCGGCGCGCAGCCTCGCGCTCCTCGTGCTCCCGGATCTCCCGCCGGTGATCCTCGACGAGCCGCCGAGCCGCGGAGCCCGGGATCACCTTCCGGCCCGCCCAGTCGGCCGCTACCGGGGTGCCGTTCAGCCGCGCCTCGATCGCCTCGATCGGAAGCCCCGTTCGAGCCTCGAGCTCCTCGAGCGTCACCGGCACGCTGTCTGGGTCGAACGTCGCCTTCGGCATGGTCGCTCCTTTCCTACTGGACGGGCGTATCGTGTCGTTTTCTGGTCTTTTTCCGCGGGGAGCACGTCACGCAGAACTTCCGGGGCCGGCCGCGTGGAAGCCGCTCTATGGGGCCCGAGCAGCGCGCACAACGAGGCGCGTCGTCCCGGTCCGCGTAGGCCTGGGCGACGAGGCGGGCCAACTGGCGGAGCAAGCCCGCCGCCGGGTCGAAGCGCTCGTCGAGGCGGG
>DATLZP010000272.1:0-3234 GCA_035573935.1 Actinomycetota bacterium | reverse complement strand
CGGGCGGCCGGGTCGCGGTGCGCCGGATCGCCGTAGCCCCCTCCACCGCTCGTCTCCACCCGGATCACCGAGCCGGGCTCCAGCGTGAGCGTGACCTTCGTCGGGACCTCGAGGCGCCGCCCCCGGGGGTCGAGGATCTCGATCCGGGTGGGCGCCGCGGCGGCGCCCCCCAGCGCCCCCTCCGGCGCGAAGCGGGGATCGGTCTGCTCCCCGTAGACCGTGGCCACCTGCGGGCGATCGAGGATCTCGTACTCCCGGCGGATCCCCATCCCGCCGTGGTGGGCGCCCAGCCCCTGGGAGCCCGGCACCAGCTCGGTCCGGCGGATCCGCACCGCGTACTCCGTCTCGGCCACCTCGGTCGGGAGGAGCGCCACGTTCGACATGTAGGTGTCCACCCCGTCGAGGCCGTCGTCGAACCGGTGCCCCCCCGTCCCTCCCCCGACCACATCCATCATCACCGAGGCCCGGCCCGTCTTCGGCGACACGCTGTCCAGGTTCACGTCGAAGAACGTGACCGTCCCGCTCGCCACCGCCTTCTCCGGCCAGAGCCCCGACGCGGCCCGGACGAGCGTCTCGGCCAGCCGCTGGCACGTGTTGTGCCGGACGGAGACGGCGGCCGGGGGCTCCGGGTTCAGGACGCTCCCGGGGGGGCACACGATGTCCACGACCCGGAGGATCCCGTCGTTCGTGGTCATCCCCGGATCGGTCACGGCGCGGAGGAGGAAGACGACCGCCGCCCGGGTGCTGGCCCACGGGACGTTCAGGGCTCCCCCCACCTGCGGGGCGGACCCGGAGAGGTCGACCGTGAGGCGACGCCCCCGCTTGACGAGCCGGACGTGGATCCGGGTGGGAGGTCCGCCGATCCCGTCGTCGTCCAGGAACCCCTCCGCCTCCGCCCGGCCGTCGGGGAGCTCCCCGAGGACGGCCCGCGTGGCCCGTTCCACGTGGTCGAGCGCCTGGGCGAAGGCAGCCCGCACCCGGGCGGGGCCGTGGCGGTCGACCGCCTCCTCCAGGCGACGCCTGCCGAGCTCGCACGCCGCCACCTGGGCCCGGAGGTCGGCGACCGTGGTGGCCGGATCGCGGACGTTGCTCGTGATGATCGAGAGGAGGTCGGGATCCTCCCGGCCGCCCCGCACCAGGCGCACCGGCGGCAGCACCAGGCCCTCCGCGAAGAGCTGCCGGAGGTCGGCCCCCTCGGTCCCGGGGTTCACGCCCCCCACGTCGATGTGGTGGGCGGTGGCCCCGGTCCAGGCGAACAGGCGGTCGCCGACGAACACCGGGAGCAGGATGTTGATGTCCGGCGTGTGCATGCAGCCCATGTACGGGTGGTTGGCGATGAACACGTCCCCGGGACGGAGCGCGTCGCGCCAGCGCTCCAGCGTGGCCCGCACGACGAGCGACATCGCCCCGAGCTGCGCGGGGATGTAATCGGCCTGGGCGACCAGATCGCCATCCGCCGCGAACAGGGCGCAGCTGAAGTCGTTCATCTCCCGGATGATCGGGCTGAAGCTCGACCGCTTCATCACCCCGCCCATCTCCTCCGCCGCCGAGAGCAGCTGCGCGTGGATCAGCTCGAACGTGATCGGGTCGAGCGCGCCGGGCCGCCGGGTCACCGTCGGTCCACCTCCCGGATCCAGAGGTCACCGGAGCGATCCACCCTCGCCTCCTGGCCCGGGAGGATCACCGTGGTGGAGTCCATCTCCTCCACGATCGCCGGGCCCTGGATGCGGTTCCGGGCCCGGAGGAGCTCCCGGCGGAGGACGGTGACCCGCCGCCGACGGCCCGCCCCCGGCAGCACCACCTCCCGCCGCTCCACCACGGCCTCGCGAGGGGGCTCCGGGCCCCCCGCCGGGAGCGTGATCGCCTCCGGCCGGCCCAGCGCCCCGAGGCCGGACAGGCGGAGGGTGACGAGCTCCACCTCCTCCTCGGGGTTCACGTGCCCGTACGTCCGGGCGTGGATCGCGTGGAAGTCCTTCCGCAGGCGCGCCAGGGAGGCCGGGCCCGGGCCCCGGATCGGCACGGACAGCTCGTACCCCTGCCCCAGGTACCGACAGTCGGCGCTGGCCACCAGCCGGACCCGGCTCCGAGGGATCCCGTCCTCCCGGAACCGAGCCACGATCCGCCGCCCGGCCTCCCGGTACCAGGCGGCGACGTCATCCAGGCTCCCGGGCCCCAGGGCGCGCAGGACGGTCTGGGACTCGTCGATCCGCAGATCCGTGGCCACCAGGCCGGCCGCCGAGAACAGGCCGGGGTGGGCGGGGACCACGACCCCGCCCAGGCGCATCTCCCGCAGCAGGCGCGCCGCGTGCAGGGGGCCGGCTCCCCCGAAGGCCACGAGCGTGTAGTCGGCGGGATCCACCCCGCGCTCCACCGACACCCGCCGGAGGGCCCGCACGACGTGGGCCATGGCCACCGCGATCACCCCTTCCGCGGCATCCTCCAGCGCCAGTCCCAGCTCGTCGCCCACCCGGCCGATGGCGTCCCGGGCGGCCTCGGCGTCGAGCGCCAGCCTCCCCGCGAGCGTCGGGCCGAGGGCCCCCACCACGACGTGGGCGTCGGTGAGGGTGGCCTCCTTCCCCCCGCGGCCGTAGGCGGCGGGGCCCGGGTCCGCCCCCGCGCTCTCCGGACCCACCCGGAGGCGTCCTCCAGCATCGACCGACGCGATGCTCCCCCCGCCCGCCCCCACGGTCACGACGTCCACCGCCGACGCCAGGATGGGATGGGCCTCGATCACCTGGCTGGGGACCACCGGCGGCACGCCGTCCCGGATGAGGCACACGTCGAGCGAGGTCCCCCCCATGTCGAGCGAGATCAGGCGGTCGATCCCGTGGCGGGCTCCGAGCGCGATCGCCCCCGCCACGCCCGCCGTGGGGCCTGAGAGGAGGAGCCGGTGCGCCTCCCGATCGGCGCGTTCGGCGGGGACGCTGCCTCCGTTCGACTGCATGATCAGGAACGGGGCTCGCATCCCCAGCCCGCGCAGCGACGCCTGCGCCCGGAGGAGGTACCGGCCGACGACCGGCCGGAGGGCGGCGTTCAGTGCGGTGGTGGCCGTCCGCGGGTACTCCCGGAACTCCCGGGCGATCTCTGAGGAGCGCGTGACCGGCGTCCCCGGGAGACGCCGGGCGAGCGCCTCCGCCATGGCCCGCTCGTGCCGGTCGTCCATGTAGCTGAACAGGAAACACACGGCGACGGCGTCGACCTCCCGCCGCTCCACCTCCGCCACGACCCGCTCGA
>DATLZP010000271.1:0-3087 GCA_035573935.1 Actinomycetota bacterium | reverse complement strand
CGGTCCCGGCCCGGACGGTGGGGCCACCCCCGGATCCCAACCGGGTCCCGGAGCCGCTCCCGGGGGACGTCGACCTCGGTCATGCCGATCTCGTCGCCGTAGTAGAGGAAGGCCGCCCCGCGCAGCGTGAGGAGGATCAGCAGCCCGCACCGGATCCTCCGCTCGTCGCCCCGGCACCACCGGGTGGGGAAGCGCCCGATGTCGTGGTTCGAGGCGGTCCACGCGGGGCAGGACCCGGCCGGGAGCGCCTCCTCGATCGCCTCCACCTGCGACCGGAGCTGCTCCGCCCGGAGCTCGCTGAAGGCGAAGGCGAACGGGAACCCCATGTGCAGCTCGTCGTCGCGGCCGTAGTAGGGGGCCAGGGCCCGGGCGTCGGGGACCCACGTCTCCCCGATGAGCACCCGCGGCGGATGGTGGGCGTCGGCGATCCGCCGCCACCGGCGGAGCACGTCGTGCACCTCCGGTCGGTGCATGTTGTACACGGGGCGCTGGCCCTGGGGGGCGATCCAGGAGAGGTCGTCGTCGGCCGGCGGGTTGTCCCGGAGCTCGCGGTCCTTCACGATCCCGTGGGCCACGTCGATCCGGAACCCGGCCACGCCCCGTTCGAACCAGAACGCCAGGATCCGGTCGAACTCCTCCCGGACCTCCTCCTCCCACCAGTCCAGGTCGGGCTGCTGGGGCAGGAAGTTGTGCAGGTAGTACTGGCCGGTCCGCGCGTCGAACGTCCAGGCCGGCCCGCCGAACGTGGACCGCCAGTTGTTCGGCGGGGAGCCGTCCGGGCGGGGGTCCCGCCACACGTACCAGCCGCGGTGCCGGGCGGTCCGCGAGGCGCGGGCGTCGAGGAACCAGGGGTGCCGGTCGCTCGTGTGGTTCGGGACCAGGTCGAGGAGGATCCGGATCCCCCGCCGGCCGGCCTCCGAGATCAGCCGGTCCACGGTGCCGAGCGTTCCCAGCTCGGGGTGGACCCCGAGGTAGTCGGAGACGTCGTAGCCCCAGTCCGCGTTGGGGGAGGGGTGGATCGGGTTCAGCCAGACCGCGTCCACCCCCAGCCACGCCAGGTGGTCGAGGCCCTCGATGACGCCTCGCAGGTCGCCCACCCCGTCCCCGTCGGTGTCGAGGAACGAGCGCGGGTAGACCTGGTAGAAGACCGCTCCCTCCCACCACCGCTCGGCGCCGGATCGGGCCATCGACGGCCGGGTCATCCCTCGCCGGGCGCGCGGGCCCTCCGGCCCTCCGCGAGGTGGTCGGCCACTCCCAGTGCCGTGAACGGCAGGGCCGGGGACACGAGGAGCGCGACGTCCGGGGCGAACCGGACCACGACGAAGACGTAGGCGGACGTCGCGGCCACCGCCAGGGCCCGGGCCCGGATCGTCCCCCCGGGATGGGCCCGGAGCGCCGCCGCCCCCCCGGCCCCGGCCCCGGCCACGAGCCCCGTGACGCCGTCGCCGGCCAGGGCGGAGACCGGGATCCCCACGAGCAGCGCGAGGGCCATGGCCCGGATGACGGCCCCGGGCGCCCGGGGGTGCTGGGAGAGGAAGGCCAGGACCAGGAAGACGAACGGCACGAGGGCCAGGCCGAGGGCGATGGCCGGCGCGGCGCGAGGGGCGCCCGGGCGGCCGGGGAGGGCCGCGGCCACCATCCCGGTGAGGATCGACCAGAACGCCGGGGCGAGCAGGAGCGTCGCCAGCAGGATGGCCCGCCACTTCCGGCCGGCCGACAGCGGCTCCGCGCCGGCCGGCGGCGAGCGGCGCCGCCGGGCCACGCCCCTCAGCCCTTGACCGAGCCCGCCGTGAGCCCCCGCACGAAGTACTTCTGGAGCGAGAAGAACACGGCGAGGGGGAGCGTCATCGAGATGAACGCCGCCGCCGTGAGGAGGTGCCAGTTCTCGCCCCGGGCCCCCACCAGGTTGGCCAGGGCCACGGTGAGGACCTGGTTCTGCTGCGTCCCCCCCAGGAACACCAGGGCCACCAGCAGGTCGTTCCAGACCCACAGGAACTGGAAGATGGCGAACGCCGCCAGGGCCGGCACGGAGAGCGGGACGATCAGGCGCCAGAAGATCGTGAAGTGGTCGGCGCCATCGATCTTCGCCGACTCGATGATCGACGACGGCAGGGAGCCGATGTAGTTCCGCAGCAGGTAGGTGGCGAGCGGCAGCCCGAACCCGGTGTGGGCGAGCCAGATCCCGAGGAACGTCCCGTTCAGGTCGAGGTCGGGGAAGATCTGCACGCCGAACAGCGTCGCCCCCTGCGTGTACAGGCGCAGGATCGGGATCAGCGCCATCTGCAGCGGCACCACGAGGAGCCCCACGACCAGCACGAACAGGACGTAGCGGCCCCGGAACTCCATCCAGGAGAACGCGTAGGCCGCGAAGGCGGCGATCGTGATGGGGATGACCGTGGCGGGGATCGTGACGGCCAGGCTGTTCAGGAAGGCGTTGCCGAAGCCGCCGGCCCCCAGGGCCGCCCGGTAGTTCTCCAGGGTCCACTCGCCGGCCCGGACGGGATGGGCGAACACGGTCCACCAGCCGGAGCTGTCGACCGCCTCCTCGGGGCGGAACGACGTGATCAGGACCCCCGCCGTGGGGATCAGCCACACGGCGACGATGGCCACCACCACCAGGCGGACCAGCCATCCCCCGCCCCGGGGCTCGCCCACCCCGCGGGCCCGCGCCGTGGAGGCGGTCCGGGGGAGGGCCTCCCGCACGTCGCCGGCCTGCGCCACGCTCACCGGATCGTCTCCTCCTCGCGGAAGCGGCGGACGTTCCAGACCATGACCGGGACCACGGCGATGAACAGGATCACCGCGATCGCGGCGCCCCGCCCGTAGTTCGCGCCGATGAAGAACCACCGGATCATGCGCTCGGCGATCACCTCGGTCCCGAAGTTCCCCCCGGTCATCACGAACACGATGTCGAAGACCTTGAGCGAGTTGATCACCATGTACGTCGTCACGACGACGATCGTCGGCAGGATGCTGGGGACGATGATCCGCCAGAACACCTGCATCTCGGAGGCCCCGTCGATCCGGGCGGCCTCGATGATCTCGTCCGGGATGGCCTTGATGGCCGCGGAGAGCACGACCATGGCG
>DATLZP010000270.1:0-8208 GCA_035573935.1 Actinomycetota bacterium | reverse complement strand
CCGCCAGCGCCTCGAGCGCCGCCACGAACCGCTCCACCTCCACCGCGGCCTGCCCCGTCACGTCGAGCGGGTTGTGCTGGCCGGCGAAGGGGGGGAGGGCCCGGCGCAGCCGCCGGCGGGTGGCGGGGGAGAACGCGGGGAGCTCGAGCCCCGCCTCCCCCGCGGCCTCGGCGAACAGCGTGCAGGCCCCGCCGGACTGGAGGGCCACCGCCACGCCGGGGCGGCGGAGCCGCCAGCGCTGGGACAGGAGGACGGCCGCCTCGAACAGCTCGACGGGGTCGGCCACGAGCAGCGCCCCCAGCCGCCGGAGCCACGCGTCCCGGAGCGCCGTGTCCCCGGCCAGGGCCCCCGTGTGGGCCACGATCGACCGCCGGGCGGCCTCGCTCCGCCCGGCCGGGGCGCAGATCACGACCGGCTTGCGGGCGGCCCGGAGCGCCCGCAGGCCGGCCTCGACCCCGGCGGGGTCCCGGACCGTCTCCAGGTAGGCGCACACGAGCCCGGTGGCCGGATCCTCCGCCGCCCAGGCTAGGAGGTCGCCCAGGCCCAGGACGGCCTCGTTCCCCACCCCCAGGAGGAGCCGGAGCCCGAGGCCCCGGTCCGACGCCATCTGCCCCATCGTCCAGGCCACGGTGCCGCTCTGGGAGACCACCGCCACCCGCCCCGGGCGGGGGAGGGGGGGCGGCGTGGTCCCGTAGGGGGCCACGCGGTCCACGTGGTTCACGAAGCCCTCGACGTTCGGCCCCAGGACCGGCAGGCGGTGCCGGAGCGCCGCCGCCCGGAGCTCCCCCTGGAGGGCCCGTCCCTCCGGCCCCGCCTCGGCGAAGCCGCTCGAGACCACCATGGCGGAGCGGACCCCGGCCCGGCCGCACTCCTCCACCACCCGCACGGCGACCCGGGCCGGCACGAGCACGACGGCGAGGTCCACCGGCCCCGGCACCTCGCTCACCGAGGCGTGGCAGCGCCGCCCCCAGACCTCTCCGTACTTCGGGTTCACCGGGTGGAGGACGCCCTCGTAGCCGAGGTGCTGGAGGCTCCTGGCGAACTCCGGGGCCCAGGAGTCGGCGGCCTCGGAGGCCCCCACCACCGCGATCGAACGGGGCGCCAGGAGGGGACGAAGCTCCTCCGGACGGAAGCCGCCCCCCGCGCGCCGGCTCACGTCTCGCCGCGGTACCGCGCGTCGCGCCAGGCGATCGCGGCCTTCAGCCCCCGCTCCTGGGTGATGCGGCGGAACTCCTCCCGCTGGGGGAGGTTCGCCGTCTCGATCAGCGCGTCGAGCTCCGTGTTGGCCTCGAGGGCCTGGCGGAACCCGGCCCCCTCCCAGGCCCGGTTCACGGCCCGCTTCGTCATCTGCACGACGAACGGCTCGTTCTTCGCGATCTCCTCGGCCAGGGCGAGCGTCTCCTCGTCCAGCCGGTCCCGGGGCACCACCCGGTTGACCAGGCCGATCCGGAGGGCCTCCTCGGCCGGCACGCGGTCCCGCCCGGTGAACAGCAGCTCCTTCGCCGTCCGGGCCCCCACCACCCAGGGTAGGAACATCGTCACGACGCCCGATCCGAACCGGACGTCCACGTAGCCGAACAGCGCGTCGTCGGCCGCCACCGCGAGGTCGCAGGCCAGCATGAGGTCCGTGCCCCCCGCCAGGCAGTACCCGTGGACCTGGGCGATGACGGGCTTGGGGTGCTCCCAGATCGCCAGCATCCGGAGGGTGTCCTCCCGGAGCGCCTCGTACCACGCGGCGGCGTCGAGCTCGCCGTGGGCGGCGTCCTCGGCCAGGTCGTAGCCGGCGGAGAAGGCCCGGCCGGCCCCCCGCAGCACGAGCACCCGGACCCCCTCGTCCCCGGCGGCCTCCGCCAGGGCCCGGGCGAGGGCGTCGAGCATCCCGCCGTTCAGCGCGTTCAGCACCCGGGGCCGGTTCAGCGTGAGGCGCCGGACCGGTCCCAGGTCCTCGACCAGGAGGACGTCCTCCCCGGCGGCGTCCGGGCTGGCTGCCATGCCGCCGTAGCATAGCGTTCGAACGGTCGTTCAAACCGCTCGCCGGAGGCCGGGCCCAACCTCCGCGGCCCCCCGGTTCGTATCCCCCGATGTAGGCGATGGCTTGCGCCCCGGGAGGGCGTGTGGTAGCTAGGCGGGCTGAACGAGGGATCAAACGGAAGGAGGGGGGACCGATGGTCCGACACCCCGCGGAACGCTGGTCGCGGCTCCGGCTGAGCCGCCGGGAGTTCCTCCGTCGCTCGGCGGCGGGGCTGGCGCTGCCCTCGGCGGCGGCGATCCTGGCGGCCTGCGGGGGCACGACGGGGACCGCCCCCGGGGGCGGCGGGGAGGAGACGCCGGAGCTCCGGATCGGGACCCCCGACCACCCCGTCGAGCTCCAGATCTTCGACGACAACCAGCCGATCGCCGACGGCCTGGAGCCCGAGGCGGGGCCCCTCCGGATCTTCAACTGGGCCGACTACTTCTGGAAGCGGGTCCTCGACGACTTCGGCGAGAAGTACGGGGTCGAGTGGGAGTACGAGACGTTACAACATGGAGGAGGCGATCTCGAAGATCGAGACCGGGCAGGCCGACTTCGACGTCTTCTTCCCCACGATCGACGTGCTGCCGGGGTTGGTGGCGAAGAAGCTGATCCAGCCGCTCAACCACTCGTACCTGCCGAACCTCCAGGAGAACGTGTGGCCGTCGCTCGCCGACCCCTTCTACGACAAGGGCTCCCGCTACACGGTGCCGTACACGATCTACCAGACCGGGATCGGCTGGCGGACCGACATGGTGCCCCTCGAGGTGGAGGACCTCGAGGCCATGGACAACCCGTACGACGTCTACTGGAACGGGGACTACGCGGGGATCGTCGGCCTGTACGACGACTACCGGGAGGCCCTCACGGTCGGCCTGCTCCGCAACGGGATCAAGGACGTGAACACGAGCGACCCGGCGGCGATCGAGACGGCCCAGCGGGACCTCCTCGAGCTCGTGGAGCTGGTGAACCTGCGGTTCACGATCGACGGGGCCTACGCCAAGCTCCCCGAGGGCGTGTTCGGGCTCCACCAGGCGTGGTCCGGGGACATGGTGGCCACCCCCTACTACTTCCCGAGCGGGCAGGATCCCCGGGTGGCCCGGTACTACTGGCCGGGGCGGGGGCCTGCCGGGGGGACCGTGGGGAACGACTGCCTGGCGATCCCCCGGAGCGCGAAGAACCCGGCGCTCGCCCACCACTTCCTGAACTTCTACTGCGACTTCAAGGTGGCGATGAAGAACTTCAGCTGGGTCGGCTACCAGCCGCCGCAGAACCGGGTGGATCCCGAGGCCCTGCTCGGGCCGTGGAACGAGAAGGGGTGGGTGGACGGCTACGTGCTGGACACGCTGGCCACCGCCGTCGTCTACCCGGAGGACTTCGACGTGGGGCTGCGGCACGTCGGCCTGCCGGCCGAGGTCGACCAGCTCTGGCAGAACGCCTTCGCGACCGTGAAGGCCGGTGGCTGAGGCGTCCGGCGGGGACGCGCGGGCGACGGGCCGGAGGCGGTAGCGGTGCCGGGCGGCGATCCCGGCGTGGTCGGTGAGCGCCGCTGGTACTGGCCGGCGTTCGCGGCCCCGGGGATCCTCTGGCTGGTCCTGCTCTTCCTCACGCCCTTCTACACGGTGGTCGCCGTGGCCATGGGCGGGCTGGACCCCATCTTCGGCCAGCCGGTGCCGGCCTGGTCCCCCACCTCCTGGGACCCGGCCACGCTCCGCCAGATGGTGGCCAGCCTGCTGGGGAACCCCCCGGCCCTGTTCCCCAACCTCCAGCCGGTGTTCGTCCGGACGGTGGTCTACGTCTTCGTGGCCACGGCGATCTGCATCCTGATCGGCTACCCGGTCGCCTACTACATCGCCCGGCACTCCGGGCGGCGCCGGGTCCTCCTCCTCGTCCTGCTGATCGCGCCGTTCTGGATGAGCTACCTGATGCGGATGCTGGCCTGGGTCAACCTCCTCCAGACCGACGGCTACGTGAACCAGGTCCTCACGTTCCTCCGGATCCTGCCGGAGCCGCGGAACTGGCTGGCCGGCGACCCGATCGCGGTCGTCCTGGGGCTGGTGTACGGGTACGTCCCCTACTTCATCCTGCCGCTGTACGCCGCGCTGGACCGGATCGACCGGAGCCACCTGGAGGCGGCCCGGGACCTGGGAGCGAGCCCCGCCCGCACGTTCCTGCGGGTGACGCTGCCGCTCTCCCGCCAGGGCCTCCTCGCGGCGACCGTGATCATCATGCTCCCGATGTTCGGCGACTATTACACGCCGGACCTGCTCTCCGGGAGCCCCCACACCACGATGATCGGGAACTTCATCAACCAGTTCCTGCACACCCGGTTCGGCCAGCCCCGCGGCGCCTCGCTCACGTTCCTCCTCTCGCTGTTCGTGGCCGTCCTGATGCTCTACTACGTGCTGTCCGTGGCCCGCGCCACGCGGGAGGCCCGGCGGTGAGCGTGGACACGGCGGTGGCCCGCCCCTCCCCCGCCCGGCCCGAGGCCGGGTCCCGGGTGGCCCGGTTCCGATCGTGGCTGGGGAACCCCTGGGGCCGGCCGCGGTTCCTGGCCCTCTGGACCTGGCTCTACATGGCCTGGTCGATCGTCCCCGTGCTCGTGGCGATCCGGATCGGGTTCAACGCGGGTCGCTCGCGCAGCACGTTCCAGGGATGGTCCCTCCGGTGGTACCTCCACGACCCCGAGCTCTCGGTGCTCCACGACGAGTCCCTCCGCCACGCGCTGATCCAGAGCCTCGAGGTCTCGGGGCTCACCATGCTGGTGGCCACGCCGATCGGGGTGGCCCTGGCCCTGGGCCTGGCCAGGTGGCGGGGGCGGGGGTCCGGGGCGGCCAACGTGCTGATGCTGTTCCCGCTCGTCACGCCGGAGATCGTGATGGGCGTCTCGCTGTTCCTCGTATTCGACCAGCTCTTCGCCCGGTTCGTGCCGATCACGTTCGGGACCCAGACCCAGGTGCTGGGGCTCGTCACGTTCACGATCAGCTACGTGGTGATCGTGGTCCGGGGGCGGCTCTTCGCCATCGGGCGGGATTACGAGGAGGCGGCGATGGATCTCGGCGCCTCCCCGGCCGAGGCCCTGCGCCGGGTCCTCCTCCCGCTGCTCGCCCCGGCCATCTTCGCCGCCTTCATGATCGTGTTCGCCATCGCCATCGACGACTTCGTGATCAGCGCGTTCCTCTGCGTCCAGGGGTGCGAGACCGTCCCCATCAAGATCTACAGCACGGCCCGCCTGGCCCCCAGCCCCTCGCTCAACGCCCTGGCCACGCTGATGCTCGTGGCCTCCCTGGCCGCGATCGCGCTGGCCGTCGTGGCCCAGCGTCGTTTCATCGCCAGGCGGGAGATGGGCGGGCGCTCCGCGGTGGAGGAGTTCGCCCGGCTGGAGATCTGAGGGCGCTACCCGGCGACGGCCGCCGGCTCCTCGTCCTCGCCCCCCGCGGTCACCCCGTCCGTCGCCAGGAGCACCCGGAGGGCCTCGGGCGGCAGGTGGACCGAGACCGGCGTCCCCTGCTGCCAGGGCAGATCCTGTCCCCGGTTCTGGACCCAGGCCTGGAGGGTCTGCCCCGGGGCCAGGTGGACGAGCACCTGGATCGTGGAGCCCACGTACACCAGGCGCTGGACCATGCCCGGGACGCGGTTCTCGCCGGTCGCGCCCTGCGGCTCCAGGACGACCCGCTCGGGCCGGATGCAGAGCCGGACCGGACCCCGGGCGTCCACGTCCCCCTGGCCGGCCAGGAGCTCGAACGCGCCGAGCTCGACCCGGCACCGCCCCCCGTCGGCCGGGCCCCGGGCGGTCCCCGACATCAGGTTCGAGACCCCCAGGAAATCGGCGACGTAGGCCGTGGCCGGCTCCTCGTACACCTCGCTCGGTGGCCCCACCTGCTCCACGAGCCCGTTGCTCATCACCGCGATGCGGTCGGACATCGTGAGGGCCTCCTCCTGGTCGTGGGTCACGTAGACGAACGTGATGCCCACCTCCTCCTGGAGGGCCTTGAGCTCGATCTGGAGGGCCTTGCGGAGCTTGGCGTCGAGGGCCCCGAGCGGCTCGTCCAAGAGGAGCACCGCCGGGTTCAGGACCAGGGCCCGGGCCAGGGCCACGCGCTGCTGCTGCCCCCCCGAGAGCTGGGAGGGCCGCCGTCGCTCGAACCCGGACAGCCGGACCAGCTCCAGGGCCTCGGCCACCTTCCGTTTCGCGTCCTGCTTGGTGACGCCCTTGTAGCGGAGCCCGAACGCCACGTTCTCCTCCACCGACAGGTGGGGGAACAGGGCGTAGTTCTGGAACACCGTGTTCACGTTGCGCCGGTGGGGCCGCGTGTTCGCCATGTCCACGCCGTCCAGGAGGATCCGTCCCTCGGTCGGCCGCTCGAACCCGGCGATCAGCCGGAGGGTGGTGGTCTTGCCGCACCCCGACGGCCCGAGGAGCGAGAAGAACTCCCCGGCCGGGATGTCGAGGTCGATCCCGGCCACGGCGACCACGTCGCCGAACCGCTTGACGAGCCCCTGGAGCTGGACGTGCCCCCCGGCCACGGCGGGCAGGATACCCGACCGGACAGCCGCCCTGCACGACGGGCGGCGGAGGCCCGCCTACCCGCCCAGGTTCACGTAGATCGACTTCTTCTCCAGGTAGTCCTCGATCCCCTCCCTGCCCAGCTCCCGGCCGATCCCCGACCGCTTGTAGCCGCCCCACGGCATCTCGGTGGGGGCGGGCTGGGTGTCGTTGATCCAGACGATGCCGGCCCGCAGGGCCCGGGCGGTCCGGAGGGCCTTCGTGATGTCCCGGGTCCACACCGCGGCGGCCAGCCCGTAATCGTTGTCGTTCGCCAGCTCCACGACCTCCTCCACGGTGGAGAACGGGAGCACCGCCATCACGGGACCGAAGATCTCCTCCCGGGCGATCGTGGCCCGGTTGTCCACGTCGTAGAAGATCGTGGGGGGCACGAAGTAGCCGCCGGCGAGCTCCGGGTCGGCCGGCCGCTCCCCCTGGACGGCGAGCTTCGCCTCCTTCATCCCCAGCTCGATGTACCGCTCCACCCGCTCCCGCTGCTCCGCGGAGACCAGCGGCCCCATCGTGGTCGATGGATCGAGGGGGCGACCCAGCCGGACCCGCTTGGCCCGCTCCGTCATCTCCCGCAGCGCGTCGTCGTAGATCGATCGCTCCACGAACACCCGGGACCCGGCGGAGCAGATCTCCCCCTGGTTCCAGAAGATCCCGTTGCACGACCCCTGGACGGCCTGCTCGAACTCGGCGTCGGCGAAGACGATGTTCGGGGACTTCCCGCCGAGCTCGAGCGTCACCCGCTTGAGGGTGTCGGCCGCGGTGCGCATCACGCGCGTCCCGACCTCCCGGGATCCGGTGAAGCCGACCTTGTCCACCATCGGGTGCTCGACGAGCGGGGCGCCGGCCGTCTCGCCGAACCCGGTGACCACGTGGAACACGCCGGCCGGGAGCCCCGCCTCCTCCAGGATCGCGGGGAGCTGGAGCGCGGTGAGGGGGGTCTGCTCGGCCGGCTTCAGGACGACCGTGCAGCCGGCGGCCAGGGCCGGTGCCACCTTCTGGACCGCCATCATCATCGGGTAGTTCCAGGGGGTGATGGCGGCGGCCACCCCGACCGGCTCCTTCACCACGAAGCTGACCGCGTCGGCCCCGAGCGGGATCACGTCCCCCTCCATCTTCGTGGCCCACCCGCCGTAGTACTCGAACATGAAGGCCACCTCGGCGATGTCCTCCATCGCCTCCCCCAGCGGCTTCCCGCTGTCGGTGGCCTCCAGCTGCGCCAGGCGCTCGTGCTCCCGCCGGACGATCTCCGCCGCCCGGAGGAGGATCCGCCCCCGCTCCCGCTCCGAGGTGCCGGGCCACCACGTCCCGGCGTCGAACGTCCGCCGGGCCGCCCGGACCGCCAGGTCCACGTCCTCCGCCTTCGCGTCGGGGACCGTGGCCACCACCCCGCCGGTGGAGGGATCCACCACGTCCAGGCGCCCGCCGTCCAGCGCGTCCACCCACTTCCCGTCGATGTACATCTGGAGCGCGTCCGCCATGGCCGGTTAACCTCCCCTGGTCTGAACCGTCGTTCAGCCTACCGCGGCCCGGGCGGCGGAGGGAAGGGCCCCGGGCAGTAGTCCGTTACGGACTACTGGGAGGGGGCCAGGCCCGGCCCGGCTCCGAGGCGGGAGCCTCCGGGGTGGGCGGGAGCATCGCC
>DATLZP010000269.1:0-5833 GCA_035573935.1 Actinomycetota bacterium | reverse complement strand
CACGCCGGCCAGGCCCAGCACGGCCGGCGCCGAGGCGAACACCGCGACCAGGACCGCGCCGGCGCACACCAGGTACAGGTAGGTCGCCCGTACGCGCCGGACCGCCGATCCCTCCGGCCCCGGCTGGGCCAGGAGCTGCCGTGCCCGCCGACCGTGCCAGCCGTACGCCACGCCGGCCCCGACGGCGAGGACGGCGGACGAGAGCGGGTCGCCGAGCGATGCGTCCCAGGCCCGGGGCACGACCGCGGTGACCGCCCCCCCGAGGGCGGCGGCCGCGGAGAGCAGGGCGAGGAACAGCGTGACCGCGAGGACCGTGTGGACGTACACGGCGTCCGACCGGTCCCCCGCGTCCGGCGCGCCCCGGCTCGCCGCGGCCAGGGCCAGGGCGACCCCGACGGCCGCCAGCCCGGTGAGCAGGAACGGCGACCCGAGGACCACGGCGGGACGCTACCCCGCGCCCGGCGGCCGCGCAACGGTGGGCGACTGCGGACCGGGTGCCTACCCGGCCCGGGCCAGGGCCCGCTCGGCGGCCGGGGTGGGAAGGGCCCAGTCCTCCCACACCGGCTCGTAGCCCAGCTCCCGGAGACGCGCCGCCACCTCGGCCGGCGACCGGGTGTCGGCGATCTCGAACTGCTCGGTGGCCTCCTCGGGGTGCTCGTAGCCGCCGGGCTCGGTGTGGGAGCCGGCGCTCATGTGCGTGACGCCGATCCGCACCAGGCCGTCCCGGAGCTCCGGCGCCTCCCGCGTGGAGAGCACGATCCCGACGTCGGGGAGGAACAGCCGCAGCGCGCAGACCACCTGGGCCAGCTCCCGGTCCGAGAGCAGCGACCGCGGCTGGTAGCCCGCCGCCGACGGCCGCATCCGGGGCACCGAGACGTTCACCTGGGTCCGCCAGTACCGCTTCATCAGGAACCGGGCGTGGGCGGCCACCGCGATGGCCTCGGACCGCCAGTCGTCGTGGAGGCCGAACAGCGCACCGATGCCCAGCCGACGGGCCCCGGCCCGGGCCGCCCGCTCCGGGCCCAGCAGCCGCCACCGGTAGCTCCGCTTCCTCCCCCCCAGGTGGACCCGGGCGTACGTCCCGGGGTCGTAGGTCTCCTGGTAGATCACCACGCCCTCGCAGCCCGCCGCCAGGAGCCGGCGGTACTCGGCCTCGCTCCACACCTGGACCTCGAGCTGGAGCTGCGGCACCTCCCGGGCGAGCAGCCGGATCCGGTCCTCGAGGAAGTCCACGCCCGTGCGCCGCTCGTGCTCGCCGGTGAGGAGGAGGATCGAGCGGAACCCGTCCCGGAGCAGGTGGCGGGCCTCGGCCAGGGTCTCCTCCCGGGTGAGGGTCTTCCGGGCGATCGGCAGCTCCTTGGCGAAGCCGCAGTACGCGCAGGACGTGAGGCACTCGTTCGACAGGTACAGCGGCGCGTACATCCGGATCGTCCGTCCGAACCGGGCCACGGTGAGCCGGTGGGAGGCCCGGGCCAGTTCCTCCAGCCGCTCGCCGGCCGCCGGGGAGAGGAGGGCGGCGACGTCCTCCAGGGTCCGGGGCTCGGCGGCCAGGGCCCGGGCCACGCGGACCGGCCCGGCCTCCTCCGCCACGGCGAGCAGCCGCTCCCGGGGCAGTCGGGCCAGCTCGTCGGCGAACGTGACCGGGGGCGCCGGGGGCAGGAACCCGTCGTCGTCCTCGAGCGGCGAGCGGGCCCGCCCCAGCCGGACGTCGGGGGTCACGGCCGGACCGCCTCCCCCGGCCCCGGGGCCGGCTCCAGGAACCCGGTGAGGGGGCTCGAGGCCTCGGCGGCCTCCCGCTCCGGGGCCCGCCCGGCGAGGAACGCCCGCCGGCCGGCCTCCACCCCCAGTCGGAACGCCCGGGCCATCTCCACCGGATCGTCGGCCACCGCGATCGCGGTGTTGACGAGGACCGCGTCCACCCCCATCTCCATGCACTCCGCGGCGTGGGACGGCGCCCCCAGGCCGGCGTCCACCACCACCGGCACCGTGGCCTCCTCCACGATGATCCGGACCGCGTCGCGCGTGCGCACGCCGCGGTTCGACCCGATCCAGGAACCGAGCGGCATCACGGTGGCGCAGCCCACCTCCTCCAGGCGCTTGGCCAGCACCGGGTCGGCGTTGATGTACGGCAGGACCGTGAACCCCTCGGCCACGAGGCGCTCGGCCGCCCGGAGCGTCTCCACCGGGTCCGGCAGCAGGTACCGGGGCTCCGGCGTGACCTCGAGCTTCACCCACGTCGGCAGCCCGGCCGCCCGGGCCAGGCGCGCGATCCGCACCGCCTCCTCCGCGTCCAGCGCGCCCGAGGTGTTCGGAAGGATCAGGTAGCGCCGGGGGTCGATGAACTCCAGGATGTCGGGGGAGCCGGTGGCCTCGAGGTCCACCCGGCGGAGGGCCACGGTCACGATCTCCGTCCCCGAGGCGGCCAGCGCGTCCCGCATCACCTCGTGCGAGCCGAACTTGCCGGTCCCCACGATGAGTCGCGACGCGAAGCCGCGCCCCGCGATCACGAGGGGGTCGTCCATCCTCGGTCTCCCTCCGCCGGCATTACCCGGTTCAGGTCGTACGGGTCGCGGGGGCCTCCACCCCGCCTCTCAGCCCGGTCCGCCCGAGCTCCCCGGGGTCTTCCACCTCCAGTATACGAGGGGGCCTCAGGCCCTCCGGGCGCCCTGGGCCCGGGCCACCATCCGCTCCCGCCGGACCCGCATCCAGTCGCTGGAGCGACGGGAGAACACGACGTCGGTGACGATCTGGCCCAGGCCGAACAGCGTGACGGCCCAGAGCGACCAGTCCGGGAGCTGCCGGTAGCCGGGCAGCGGCCCGAGCGCCGCCAGGAGGGCGAAGGGAGCCACCTTCGTGGCCAGGGCCCCAGAGGCGTGCATCAGCGCCCGCCGTCCCGGCTCGGTCCGCAGGTAGCTCGCCTGGTCGATCTTCAGCCCGGGGCGGGGAGGGAACGGTCGGAGCTTCAGGAAGTAGTGGGTGAAGCCGATCCCGAGGAGCCGCCCCACGGCCCAGTGCGCCGGGCAGTGGACCGTGGTGGCCAGACCCCCGGCGGAGGCCAGGAGCAGCAGCCCGGCGGGGGTCGGCCGGGGCGGGTCCCCGCGGGCCAGGCCCAGGGCCAGGGCGGCCAGCCCGCAGGAGGCGACGAACCCCGCCCCCAGGATCAGGTTCCCCGCCCAGACCGGGAGGCGCAGGGGCACCCGGGCCTCGAACGCCTTCCGGTCGATCCGGCCCACCTGCTCGGCCCAGTGCGCCGAGAGCACCGGGTCCACCTTGACCTCCCGGACCAGCCGCCAGAACCCCAGCCGGCTGAGGTCGGTGTCCCCGGCCTCGACGGCGGCCTCGACGCGGGCGAACGCCTCCTGGAGGTCCTCGCGTTCCTCACCCACCGGCGACCTCCCCCGCGCTAGGATGGTCGCCGACGCGCCCGCGGCCCCCACATCGTCGTCCCCGGAACGGGAGGGTTCCCCCACGTCCACGAGACCCACCGAGACGATGCCGGCGGCCGGGCCGGCCCACCCCGGGCCGGACCTCGTCACGCTGGACGGCCGCTACCACGTCGTGGAGCGTATCGCGACCGGCGGGATGGGCGAGGTGTTCCGGGCCCGGGACCTCGTGCTCGACCGCGACGTGGCGATCAAGGTCCTCCACCGGAACCTGGCCGGCGACCCGGGGTTCGTGGAGCGCTTCCGCCGGGAGGCCCGGGCGGCGGCCGCGCTGAACCACCCGAACATCGTCGCCGTGTACGACTGGGGGGCCGCGGACGGGATCTACTACATGGTCATGGAGCACGTGCGGGGGGCGAGCCTCCGCCAGCTCCTCGACGCCCTCGGCCGCCTGGAGCCGGCGCAGGCGGCCGACGTCCTCCTCCAGGTCCTGGCGGCGCTCGACCACGCCCACCGGGTGGGGATCGTCCACCGCGACGTGAAGCCGGAGAACGTGCTCGTCACGCGGGAGGGGACGGCCAAGGTGGCCGACTTCGGCCTGGCCCGGGCCTACGCCGATGCCCGGGCCACGCAGACCGGGGCCCTCACCGGTACCGTTCCGTACCTGGCGCCGGAGCAGATCCGGGGGGAGCCGGCCGACCCCCGGACCGACCTGTACTCGCTGGGGATCATGGGCTTCGAGCTGCTCACGGGGCGCGTGCCGTTCGCCGGCGAGACGCCGGCCGCGGTGGCCCACCGCCACCTCACGGACCGCGTGCCCCGACCCTCCTCCCTCGTCCCGGGGATCCCCCGGGGGCTCGACGGGTTCATCCTCTCCGCGTGCGAGCGGGACCGCGAGCTGCGCCCCGGCTCGGCCGCCGAGGCCCGCCGGGACCTGGAGCGGGAGGCGGCCGCGCTCCCCCGGTCTCGCCCGCTGAGCGAGCTGGTCGAGGAGGTGGCGGAGGCGGACGTCGTGCGGGTCCCCGCCCGCGCCCCGACGGTGGTGGTCCCCCGAGCCCGGCGGGCCCAGCGCCGTCGGCGGACCCGCCGGATCGCCGGCGCGCTCCTCGCCTCGCTCGTGGTGGCGGCCTCCCTGTGGGCCGCCTGGGCGTGGTTCGTCCCCCGCGCGGTGGTCGTCCCCGGCGTGGTCGGGGAGCCCCTCACCCAGGCGCAACGGGATCTCACGAGCGCCGGCCTCACCGTCCGGGTGGCCGAGGGGGAGCACGACTTCCGCGTCCCGGAGGGGCACGTCCTCCGCCTCCGCCCCCCGCCCGGGACCGAGCTGGAGCGGGGGGACGTCGTGACGATCGTCCCCTCGCTGGGCCCGAAGCCGGTCCGGGTCCCGGACCTGGTGGGCTCGACCCCGGAGGAGGCGGAGGCCGCGCTCGACCGGGTGGGGCTCGCCCTCGAGGTGCGGAAGGAGATCTACCACCCGACCGTGCCGGCCGGCCGGATCGCCAGGCAGGACCCGCGGCCGGACGACCGGCTCCCCCAGGGCCAGGCCGTCGCGGTGTGGATCTCCCGGGGGCCCCCGCCGGTCCCGGTCCCGGCCGTCGTGGGCGAGCCCCGGGAGGAGGCGGTGGCCGCCCTCCGGGCGGCGGGGTTCCGGGTCCGGGTCGTGGAGCGCTTCTCCGACGCGGTGGACCGGGGGTACGTGATCGACCAGCAGCCGCCGGCCCGGAGCCAGGAGCCGAAGGGCTCGGAGGTCCGGATCGTCGTCTCGAAGGGCCCGGAGCGGTTCCCGGTCCCCAGCTACATCGGGATGGGCGAGCAGGCCGCGGTGGCCGCGATCCGCGCCGACGGCCTCGTGCCGAACGTCGTGAACCTGCCCCCGGTGACCGGCAACGTCGTGAGCCAGGAGCCGGCCCCGGGCACCACCGTGCGGGCCGGCGACACGGTCACGATCTACGTCGCCTGACGGGCGCGCGGCGGGCGGGCATCCTCGAGCCATGCGGATCGGGGCCCACGTCCCCACCCGGGGCGGGATCCTCTCGGCCATCCCCGCGGCCCGGGAGCGGGCCGCCCAGGCCGTGCAGGTCTTCGTGTCGAACCCCCGGGCCTGGGCCCCGCCCCGGGCCTTCGAGCGGGACGCCGAGGCGTTCCGGGAGGCCTGGGCCGCCTCCGGCCTCGGCCCCCTCCTCGTGCACGCGCCGTACCTGGTGAACGTGGCCTCGCCGAACGAGGACTTCCTGGCGCGCTCCCGGGCCCTGTTAGCCCGGACCGTCCGGGCCTGCGACGCGTACGGGGCCCTCGCCCTGGTCGTGCACGCCGGGGCGGGCGGCCCCCAGGAGCCGGACGCGGCCCGGGCCCGGGCGGCCGGCGTGCTCCGGGCGGTCTGCGAGGAGGCCGAGGAGACCACCGTGGCCGTGGAGCTGATGGCCGGGACGGCGGGCGCCGTGGCGTCCACGATC
>DATLZP010000268.1:0-8232 GCA_035573935.1 Actinomycetota bacterium | reverse complement strand
TCCCGGAGCGGGTGCTCCCCGCCTGCCGCGTACATGAACACGCCGGTGCCGATGAAGACCGCTAGCGGGTCGCCGCCTGGACGATCTCCTCCTCCATCGCGGGCGGGTCCTCGACCGGGAGGCGGAGGGCCCTGATAGCGTCGAAGGCCTCCTTCCGGGACCGGGCCCGCGGAGGCAGGTGGCGGTCGATCGCCTCCTGGATCAGGGCCCCCACGGAGAGGCCCCGTTCCGCGGCCAGCCGCTCAAGGCGCCCCCTCTGCTCGCGGGAGAGGAGGCATCCGAGCGTCGAACATGCACATACCATACCGTGCCTCCCCAGCGCCCGCCCGGGCGCCTGAAAGGGGCCGTTCCGCCCGGCCCGGGACGGCCTCCGCGCGGAAGAGCAGACTCGTGCCGACCGCGAAGGGGAGGGGAGCCGATGCGCGACCGGGACGCGGCCCGTGCGTACTTCAACGGGTGGAGCGCGGCATCCACACGCCGGGCGCCCTGATCGCCGCCACGGCGCTCGAGCATCGCCTGACGCTCGTGACCAGGAACGTGCGGGATACCGGGCCGTTCACCGCTTGAGGGTGTCCGCGCCCCGCTGACCCCGAGGCCCGGGGCTTCCAGGGGTTCCCCAGCCCGCCTCAGCCGCGGATCCCGGCCTCGAACCGGGGGATCGCGTACTCCACCATCTCGTCGTTCGCGGTGAGCGAGATCCGGAAGTACCCGGGGGCCTCGAACATCGAGCCCGGCAGGACCCACACGCCCTCCGCAGCGAGCCGCTCGTGGAACGCGAGGTCGTCGGGGTCGGGGGAGCGGACCAGGACGTAGAACGTCCCCTCCGGGACGAGGAGCTCGTAGCCCGCGGCCCGGAGCGCGGCACACAGGCGGTCCCGGCGGGCCTGGAGCCGCTCGATCCCCGCGTCGAGGCGCTCCAGCGCCGGCACGGCGTGCTGGATCAGCGAGCTGGGGTAGGCCCACCCCGTGGCGATCTGGGCGAGGAGGAGCGCGCCCCGGAGCTCCTCCCGGCCGGGCATCGTGGGCGGCATCGCCACGTACCCCAGGCGCGTGCCGGGGGAGAGCAGCGTCTCCGCGTACGTGTAGAGGAGGAACGAGAACGGGTAGCGGGCCACCGGGGTCGGGAAGTCCCGGCCGTCGTACACGATCCGGTTGTAGGCCTCGTCCGAGAGGAGGTACACCGGCCGGCCGTGGCGCTCGGAGGCCTCGGTGAGCGCTGCCCCCAGGTCCTCGAGCGTCTCCGCCGGGGAGACCCGTCCCGTCGGGTTGTGGGGGGAGTTCACGATCACGGCCCGGGTGGCCGGCGCGATCGCGGCGGCCACCCGGTCCACGTCGAGGTCGAACGTCCCCGTCGCCTCCACCCGGACCGGCGTCATCCCGCCCGCCACGATCAGCGGGGCGTACAAGAACCAGGGCGGGAGACGTAGACGATCTCCTCGCCGGGATCGGCGATCGCCCGGAGGACGGCGGAGAGCCCGGCGAAGTTCCCGTTCGTCATGGCCACGTCCTCGGGCTGGAACTGGATCCCGAACCGATCCCCCAGCCCGGCCACGACCGCCTCCACCGCCGCCGGGAGGCTCATCGTGTAGGCGTACCGCGCGGCGTCGGTCGGCTCCGCGCCGGCCCGGAGGGCCTCCACGTAGGCGGCCGGGGCCGGCTCCTGCGGGTTCCCGAAGAGGAAGTCGGCCCGCCGGCCCCATCGCACGCCGCCGGCGCGCTCACGTGCGCTCGGCCGCCAGCCGGTAGGCCTCGAGCGCCATCGCGTGCTTGAAGTCGTCGCCGAACACGTGCACGAGCCCCTCGACCTGGCTCTCGTGCGCCAGGATCGCCCGGTGCTTGAGCTCCAGGACGTCCCCGGGGAGCTCGTAGTGGATCGCCAGCTCCTCCTCCGGGGTGATGGGCGGCGTGCCGGGGAGGAAGATGTTGAACGGCTCGAGCCTGGCCACCCACCGCTCGGCCCAGGACGGCGTGTAGGTGGCGTAGTAGAGGCGGGCCCCGGGCTTCGCGCAGTCGTGGAAGGCCTCGGTGGCCCACCGGGAGACGCTCTTGTGGCCCTCGTGGCCGGTCATCCCCTCCGGGCCGAACGTGAGGACCGTGTCCGGCTGGACCTCCAGCATGATCTCCCGCACCTGCGGCGCGCCGGACTCGTCGAGCGGGGTCTGCATGTCCACGTCGACCGGGCCGTCGAGGAAGCGGTGCTCGCGGACGCCCAGGATCTCCAGGCTGCGCAGGAGCTCCTTCGTGCGGACCTCGCCCATCGTGGCCGAGGGCCACCGCTCCTCGTCCATCGAGCCCCCCTCCCCCCGGGTGGCGGTGACGTCCACGACCGGCTGCCCGTTCCGGGCGGCCGCCGCCATCAGCCCGGCGGAGAGGTAGATGTCGTCGTCGGGGTGGGCCCAGACCCCGAGGATCGTGCCGAGCGCCGGGACGTCCACGACGGCGGAGCGTACACCGTCCGGCGTGTGCCCGCCCGTGTGAGGCGCCCCATGGAGGTGCTGGCCGGGGCGGGTGGGAGGCCCGGGGGCCGCGTCCGGCTCTCCACGGCCGCCCGGGATCTGCGGGCCGAGCGGGGCCGGCGCCGACCGCCTCCCGGGACCTCCAGACCTCCCGGTCGTCCGGTAGGACGGCCGCGGACCCGCGGGTAGGGTTCGGGGCGTGGGGGAGGGGCGGCGGCCCACGCGCACCGACCTCGAGGCCGCCCGGGACGGGGGCGTGCCCGACGTGATCCGGCCCGGCCTCCGGGTCCTGTTCTGCGGCATCAACCCCGGGGTGTACTCGGCGGCGGTGGGCCACCACTTCGCCCGCCCGGGGAACCGGTTCTGGAAGGCGCTCCACCTCGCCGGGTTCACGGACCGCGTGCTCCGGCCCTCCGAGGAGCGGGAGCTGCTCCGGCTGGGCCTGGGGATCACGAACCTGGTGGACCGCGCCACGGCCGGGGCGGCCGAGCTCCGACGCGAGGAGCTGCGGGAGGGCCGAGGGGCGCTGGAGCGGAAGGTCCGCCGGTCCCGCCCGCGGGCGGTGGCCGTCCTGGGCCTCTCCGCCTACCGGACCGCGTTCGACCGGCCGGGCGCGACGGTGGGGCCGCAGCCCGAGGGGATCGGCCCGTCGGCCCTGTGGGTGCTCCCGAACCCCAGCGGGGCCAACGCCCACTTCCAGCTACCGGACCTGGCCCGGGAGCTGCGGCGGCTCGCGGCGGCGGTCGGAGTGACGGAGTGAGGCCAGAACCCCTCCCTGTGAGTCAGCCGGGAAGGCCCACCGGGAGGGGGCAGCCTCCCGCGCATGCCCCCGATCGCCTCGACCGCCCGGACGCGGGGAGCCAACCGGCCTCGCTCGCGCGGCCCTGGAGGTCTGGCCCGAGTGGTGAGGCAAAGCCCGCGACCAACGGCGCGTATCCTCGCCGCGGTCGTCCGGGAAGGACCCGTTCGATCGTCCGCTCGCGGATCACGTACACGTACGGACGGGGTCCGCGAGCCGCTCGCTCGATCCTGGACAGGTTGGTCCGGATCCACGCGATCTGATCGGTGGCGGTCCGCGCTGCTCGTCCCAGGCGGAAGATCCGCGCCCCGGACCGCAGGATGGTCTCGCGATGGATCCTCAGCTCGTCCCTCGTGAGACAGACCCACCCGTTGTCGGCCGAGTCGCTGATCCACTCCCCATCGCCGAGATCCTGCTCCCGTTGGGGTCCGTAGACCTCCCACAACGTGTGGACCGTGAAGCCCATCTCCCGAAGCGCCTGCGGGACGAGGATGCGACCGACACTTCGGTCGACGAAGATGTCAGGGATCTGCTCAGGCTGCTTCCGGGAGGGGCGAGTAGAAGGCACGGATGATCTCGAGGACGTCCTCCACCGGCACCTCGAAGTCCCTGGCGATGAGGTCCGGTGTCTCCCCGCCCCGGAATCGATCGATGATGTCCACGATCCTCGCCCCGCCACGGATCGTCAGGGGTTGGCCGGAGGCTCGGTGAGGATCGACCTGAACGACGTCCCCCTTCGTCCCAGGGAGGACGAGCCGGGTCGCCCAACCGTCGTCGGCGAAGGTGATCCGCCGCAGGTACGACTCGACGGCTCCGGTGAAGACGAGGTTCCGGGTCACCGCCTCCGCCAGCCTCGCGGCACCCGCGTCGTCCTTTCCGTGCTCCACCAGGAGCCTCGCTCCATCCGTATAGAGGCGCCTCGACGCGAGAGCGTGTTCAACGCCGATATCGGCCTCCACGGCGGCCAGGGCTCGCCGGATGTACTGCAGGGAGATGCGAAACCGGGTCGAGCGACGGAAGGCGACGACGACGAAAGCCTCCGCCAGGCCGATGAACGGCAGTGCCGGATGGCCCCGGGGACCTCCGGACCTCGTCGTCACCAACGGAGGGATGGAGCGCCGCCCCCCGGTCCAGTAGCGGAGGGTTTCGGCGGGAACGCCGAGGAGCCATGCCGCCTCACGCACCGTGTAGAGGGGCACTCGGAACCGCATCTCATCCGCGGCGGGCGTCCGGGCCTGGTCGATCTGGCCACCTCCCGATGACGGTCCTCGCTGGCCGGGGTCAGCATAGCCCCTGGCAACGACGGACCGCCCGATGCTGACCCCACTTCCCACTGAGCCTCGGTTGCGCGCAGCAGCCGACGACGGTGGGGCCCACCCGGCGCCGGCAGGGTGACCGAACTCACGGCGAGGGCGTGGCGTCCGCCTCCCGATCCGTGATCAGGACGACCAACAGCGCCCGGGCCCGGGAGCAGGCAACGTACATCTGCCTCGTGAACTCCTCCTCCGCGTGGCGGTCCACCTCGCAGACCACGACGGCGGGCGCGTCGAGGCCCTTGTACCGGCGGATGCTCGACAGGAGGACGTCGCGACGCCCCTTCGGCTCCTCGGTGAGGACGAACGCCCCCACCCGACCCCGGACCGCGCTGCGCTCGGCCGCGTGCGGGGTGAGGACCACGACGTCGCGGGCCTCCAGGTCCCCCTCCACGACGAGCCTGTGGAGCACCCGGGACAGCTCGTCGCGGAGCCCCGCCCGGGTCACGCTCCGGAGGTCCACCTCCGGCCCGTGCGGGCCCATGCAGACGATCTCCTCCCCCCGGTAGAAGGCGGTGACGGCGGCGAAGATCTCCTCGGTGTTCCGCCACACCTCGGACAGGCGGAACGTGGCCAGCCCCTCCGGGAGCTCCGGCCGCCGGTAGATGGCCTGGTTGTCGTCGGAGAAGGCGTAGAGGATCCCCCGGTCGGGGTCGCGGAGGAGGAGCTGGAGGGGGAGCCACCAGTCGGCGGCGAGGTCCTGGGCCTCGTCCACGATCAGCGCGTCGGAGCGGGGGCCGAGGCGCTCCACCGCCCGCTCGAACGCCCGGGGGACGGTGTGATCCCAGAACGCCGGGTCTGTCCGGTCGCCGCGGACCTCGACCCCCGCCTCCTTCGCGAGCGCCAGGCCGAGCCCGTGGAACGTCTCCACGTCCACCCCCGGGGCGGCGGCCAGGGCCTCGCGGAGGTGGTCGGCGAGGGGCCGGTTGAAGCAGGTGAACAGGACGCGGAAGCCCTGGGCGGCCAGGCGGCGGGCCTTCTCCGCGGCGAGGAGGGTCTTGCCCGAGCCGGCCGGCCCGGACACGGCCACCCGCCGGTTCCCCGAGAGCATGTCGAGGAGGCGGAACTGCTGGTCGGAGAGGCGGAGGATCTCCCGGTCGGCCTCCGCCACGTCGAGGGCCAGGGGGTGGCGGATCTCGACGTCGTGCGCGAGGGCCCGGACGATCGCCTCGACGCCCCCGGGGCCCGCACGGTCCCGTTCCCCGGCGAAGGTCCTGAGGATCTCCACCAGGCGGGCCTCGAGCGTGGCCGCGTCTCGCAGATGGCGGGCGTCGAGGAACACCGGCTCCATGTGGGGGAGGGGGAGCGAGCGGGAGACCGCGTCGGGGAACCAGACCGCGTGGCCGACCGGGCCCCACCGTTTCGGCCAGCCCGGGAGCGAGCGGAGGAACCGGTGAAGGCTGTGGGCGCGGTCCTTGGCCCGGTCGAAGGGGTCCTGGTCGAGGGGGTGCTCCTTCCCCGAGCGGGAGACGCTCACCCAGCCGTCCTCGGCGTCGTACCGGAGCTCGCCGCCCTTCACCTCCACGACGAGCGCGCCGTGCGCCGGGTGGGCGAGGAGGAAGTCGGCCTCCTCGTCCCGGGCCCGCCGGCCCTCCTCGCGCTGGATCCACCGGACGTGGTGGAGCACCACCCACCCGTCGGGGAGCGAGCGCTTGAGCTCGGAGAACACGCGGACCTCGGCCGGGCTCCGCCGGAACCGGATGGAGCGGGGATACATCCTCGCCATCGCACCCTCCGAGGGGACGTTGCCGGAAGGGTGATTCCTCGGGCGGGCGGTACGCAAGAGGTCACCGGTGGCCGGGTAGCGTCGGCGCAACGACCCGGGCCAGGGGGGCGATGGAGCGTGGCTATCGCGGTCGATAGCGTCAGTGCTATCATCTTGGCGTGGACGCGGCGATCCTCCTCCGGGAGGCGCGGCAGGCGGCCGGGCTCGGCCAGCGGGAACTGGCCCGGCGGGCAGGCATCCCGCAGCCCACGCTCTCGCGGATCGAGCGGGGGCGGACCTCGCCCCGGTTCGACACCCTGGACCGGCTGCTCAGGGAGTGCGGGAAGGCCCTGGAGGTCGTGGAGCGCCCCGGGCTCGGGGTCGACCGGTCGCTGATCCGCGAGCGGCTGCGCCTGCCGCCAGGGGAGCGGGCCCGGCTGGCGGTCCGGGAGTGGGAGCGCACCCGCCCGTTCGAGCGGCGGCGGGCGCCCGGGCCTGCGTCGCCCCCCTGATGGCCGAGGAAGCCTTCGACCCGCTCGCCCTCCTCGCGACGCTCCTCCGCTACCGCGTCCGGTTCGTCGTGATCGGGGGGTTCGCCGCGGCCATCCGCGGGGCGCCGCTCATCACCGGGGACCTCGACATCTGCCACGCCCGGGAGGGGGCGAACCTGGAGCGGCTGGCCGGGGCCCTCCGGGACCTGGGCGCCCGCCTCCGGGGAGCGCCGGCCGACGTGCCGTTCCGCCTCGACGCCCGGGCCCTCGCCGCCGGCGACCACTTCACGTTCACGACGCGCCACGGGCCCCTCGACTGCCTGGCCACCCCCGCCGGCACCGAGGGGTTCGCCGACCTCGACGTCTCCGCGACCGACGAAAACCTCGACGGGCTCGTGGTCCGGGTGGCCTCGCTCGACGACCTGATCCGGATGAAGCGGGCCGCGGGCAGGCCCCAGGACCGGATCGCGCTGGAGTGGCTATCGGCCCTCCGCGACGAGCTCCAGGGATAGGTGCAGACCCGTCGTCGCCCGTGCGCTCGCCGTCGTGGGTCTCAGCCGGCGACGGAAAAGCCGGGAAGTCCCGGATCCCGGGGCGGCAGCGTCGGTCGGTCCGACCCTCACGGGAAGCGGGGGAGGGCCGGGCCGTACAGCACGACCTCCGCCCCGGCGCGCTGGAAGTAGGCCCGCCAGAAGGCCTCCACGGCCTCGATGGTCCCGGGCGACAGGTCGGTCCGGGAGGCGCCCGCGCCGGCCACGTAGACCCGGGCCCCGGAGAGGTCCACGGTGGGGAGCCGCTCCAGGAGCTCCCCGGCCGCCCCGTCCAGGACCCCGGGCTCGGCGAGCCGGATCCCCCGGCCCACCTGGAGCATGTCCGAGCAGATCACGAGGTAGCGCTCCCCCTCCGGGTGGGCCTGGAAGAACAGCTCGGCGAGGGCCAGCCCGCCCACGACGTCGGTGCCCCTCCGGGCCCGGGCCAGGATGGCCTGGGCGGCCTCCTCGGCCGCCCGGGCCTCCGCCTCCCGCTCCTCCTGGCACTCGAGCCGGTTGTCGAGGACCGTGCAGGGCTCGAACCGGGCGTTGATGGGTAGCCTGCCGTGGGCGAGCGGGTTGTCGTCGATCACGTCCGCTCCGAGCACCGCCCCCGGGTCGTCCACCCCGTCCACGGCCCGGAGGACCAGGCGGAACGTGTCGAGGTAGAGCTGGCGGAGGCCCTCCCGCCCGGTGCTCTCGGAGACGTCAAAGAGGACCATCACCACCCGCGGGGGGTCGTCGGCCGACGAGGGCAGGGCCGAGCACGCCGCGAGCGGGACGGGGGGAGGCTCCGCCAGCGCCGGAGGCGTCCGGCGGTCCTCCCGGGCCCGGACGTTCGCCCCGCAGTAGGCGAGGACCAGGGACCGGAAGTGGGCCTGCCGCCGGAGGGCGAGCGCCCGGTGGGCCCGCCAGCGGCGGAGCCGCTCGTCCCGGAG
>DATLZP010000267.1:0-7342 GCA_035573935.1 Actinomycetota bacterium | reverse complement strand
CGTGCGAGGCGCGCGGTGGCGCAGGCCACGGAGGAAGGGCGGGCCCGGGGGACGGGCACGTGGACCGGGGAGGCCCTGTGGCCGAGCGGCCGGGGCGCTCCGCCCCGGCGCGGGGATCCATGCACGCTGAACGCCCTTCTTCCGGCGCGCCGGCCCGGCCGGTCATCGGCGTTCCCGCCGGCGACCCGGCCGCGCGCCGCCTCATCACCCGCCGGCCTCGTCGCCCCCCGTGGGGGCGGGCCGACGGGCACACCTGAGGGCAGGATAGCAAGCCCCCGGGCCGGGCTCCGGGAGGCCCGCCGGACCCGCTCCGCGTTCCCCCCGTCTCCCCGGTCCTCGGTAGGCTGTGCGGCCGACACCCTCCGCCGTCCCGGGGAGCGCCAGAACCCGGCGTCCGCCGGATACGCGGGAGGCCTGGCCCCGGGGACACTTCCCCCATGCCGACGGCCCCTTCCCCCACCCGCCGGGACGCGTCGCGGGCGACCCTCCGGGTGCTGGTCGTGGACGACAACGCGGGGTTCCGCGAGTCGCTCGTCTCGCTCCTCGACACCGGGAACCTGGTGGTGGTGGCGGAGGCGGAGAACGGCCAGCAGGCCCTGGAGCTCCTGGACCGGGTGGAGCCCGACGTCGTGCTGATGGACGTCCGGATGCCGGTCGTGGACGGGATCGAGGCCACCCGGCGCCTCAAGCGGCGCCGACCGGAGATCGGCGTGGTGGCCCTCACCGGGAACGAGGACCACGCGGCGGTCCGCGACATGCTGGTGGCCGGGGCGTCCGGCTACGTGCTCAAGGACTCCGACGCCGAGGACATCCTCCGGGCCATCCGGCAGGCCGCCTCGGGCCGGGGCATGATCTCCCCCCAGGTCACCCGGGCCCTGATCGAGGAGCTGGCGGAGGCCCTGGACCGGGAGCGCCGCCGGGCCCGGGAGCTCGAGCTCGCGCAGCAGGCCCTGGTGGAGCGGGCCGCCCGCCGCCAGGAGCTCCTGGCCCGGCTGGGGCACGAGCTCCGCACGCCGGTCACCGTGATCCTGGGGATGGCCCAGACGCTCCAGAAGGGGGCCGTCCCCGAGGAGGAGCGGCCCCGGCTCCTGGACCGCCTGGTGGCCCGGACCGCCGACCTCGCCCACCTCGTGGAGCGCCTGGAGGTGGCGGTGGCCGTGGGCCTGGACGAGCAGGTGGACCTCCCCGCCCTGGTCCGGGAGATCGCGGCCGGGGACCCCCGGGTCCGGGTGGTGGCGCCCCCCGACCTCCCCCCCGTCCCCCTGGCCCCGGGGGCCGCCCGCCGGGTCCTGGAGGAGCTCCTGGACAACGCCCTGCGGTTCTCCGAGCCCCCCGCCCCGGTCGTGGTGGCCATCGAGCCGACGGCGGAGGGGCTCGAGGTCCGGGTGATCGACCGGGGCCCGGGGATCGGTCCCGAGGCCCGGGGCCGGATCTTCGATCCCCTGGAGCAGGAGGAGTCGCTGAACGTCCGCCGCCACCCGGGCGCCGGGATGGGCCTGACGCTCGCCCGGACCGCGGCCCGGGCCATGGAGGGCGACGTGGAGCTCGAGGAGAGCGGCCCGGGGGGGAGCACGTTCCTCTGGCGGATCCCCCGGCGGGACTAGGCGCCCGGCTCGGCCCCCGCCACCGCGAACCGGTACACGAGGTAGGCGGCGAGCGTGCTCGTCATGTCCCCCACGTCGGTGGTGGGGTTCACCTCGGCCACGAGGAACGCGTCGCAGGCCGGGGCGAGCAGCTCGACGGCGTCGAGGGCCTCCCGGGCGGTGAGCCCGCCGGGCTCGTGGGCCCCGGCCCCGGGGGCGAAGGCGGGGTCCACGACGTCGATGTCGAAGCACCAGACGACCCGATCGGCCCGCTCCACCCGCTCCCAGACCCGGGCCGCCGCGGCCTCCACCCCCATCCGCTGGACCTCCCGGGCCGGGAGCTGCTCCAGCCCCGCCTCCTCGGCGAAGGCCCGGGAGGCGGGGAAGTTGTAGTGGCGGACCCCGACCTGGATCGAGGCGTCGGCCCGGACCCGGGGGAGCTCCAGGGCCCGGCGCATCCCGCTGGAGTGGCTGAAGCGGCCCTGGCGGGGGCTCTCGTCCATCAGGTCGAAGTGGGCGTCGAAGTGGACCACGGCCACGGTGCCCGGGGCGGCGTCGTGGACCCCCCGGACCACGGCGAACAGGAGCGAGTCGTCGCCCCCCACCACGATCGGCACGCGGCCCGCCCCCACCGTCTCCCCCACCGCCTCCGACGTCGCGTCCAGCGTGGCCAGGAGGTCGTGGGGCACCACCGCCACGTCGCCCCGGTCCACGAGGAGGTCCGGCTCGATCGCCCGCAGGCGCCCCGCGTCCACGTCGAACACCCGTCCGTCCTGGACCCGCATCGTGATCCAGCCGAGCGCCCGGCGGACCCGCTCCGGCCCGTACCGGGATCCCGGCCAGCCGAGCGTGGCGCCGCCGTCGAACGGGACGCCCCACAGGTCGAACCGACGCACCGCCCGGCGCCCCCTCACGTGAAGCGGCGCATGTGGACGTTGAGCAGGAGCCCCACCGCCAGGAAGTTGGCGAGCAGCGAGCTGCCCCCGTAGGAGACGAACGGCAACGGGATCCCCGTGATCGGCATGATCCCCACCACCATCCCGATGTTCACGAACATCTGGAGCGCGAACATCGAGGCGATCCCGGCCGCCACGTACGTCCCGAACAGGTCCTTGGAGAGGAAGGCCACCCGCACCGCCCGCCAGATCAGGAGGGCGAACAGGGCGAGGACCGTGACCGAGCCCACGAACCCGAACTCCTCCCCCACCACCGTGAAGATGAAGTCCGTGTGCTGCTCGGGGACGAAGTCGAGGTTCGTCTGCGTCCCCCGGAGGAACCCCCGGCCGGTGAGGCCGCCCGACCCGATCGCGATCTCCGCCTGCTCCCGGTTGTAGAGGGCGGCGGCCGGCGCGTTCCGCGGGTCCAGGTAGGCGGTGATCCGGGCCAGCTGGTACTCCTTCACCGCCCCCACCCGGAACGCGGCGAACAGCAGCAGGAGGGCGGAGAGGGCGAGCAGGCCGAGGTGACGGAGCCGGGCCCCGGCCACCACCAGGATCCCCACCAGGATCGCCGCCAGGACGATCGTCGTGCCCACGTCGGGCTGGACGAACACGAGCAGCATCGGCAGGGCGGCCACGATCGTGGCCCGGACCACGTCCTCGAGCCCCAGCTCGTCCCGGCGGACCTCCGAGAGCATCGCCGCGAGCATCACGATCAGCCCGACCTTCATGAACTCCGACGGCGTGAGCTGGAACCCGGCCAGCTCGAACCAGCGCTGGGCCCCCGCCGTGGTGACGCCGAGCGGCGTCTGGACCAGCACGAGCAGCAGGGCGAGCCCGGCGTAGACGAGCCCCGCGTAGACCTTGGCCAGCCGGTAGTCGAGGGTGGCCACCACCGCCACCCCCGCCGTGCCGAGCGCCAGCGCCAGGGCCTGGCGCTTCACGAACGTGTAGGGGTCGAGGTCCAGGGCCACGAGCGACTGATGCGTGGCCGAGTACACCATCACCAGGCCCACCAGCGAGAGGAGGAGGGCCACGAGCAGCAGGACCGGGTCCAGGTGGCGGATCGGCCGCCGCTCCGCGGCGATGCTCCGCCCGGCCACCAGGTCCACGCCCGCCCCCCTCAGTCGGTGACCCCGCCCGGGACGAACCCCGAGCGGGGGAGCCCGTACAGGCCCTCGATCACGTTCCGCACGATGGGGGCCGCGGTGGTGGATCCGTGCCCCCCCTCCTCCACCAGGGCCACGATCACGTACTCGGGGTCCTGGGCCGGGACCATCGCCGCGAACCACGAGTAGTCCTGGTGCGGGGGGACCTCCGCCGTCCCGGTCTTGCCCGCCACCGAGACGCGGTCGAAGGGGAAGCCCCGGAAGGCGAAGGCCGCCGTCCCCGACACCGGGACCGTGGCCAGGGCCCGCCGCATGAACGCGAACTGCTCCGGGGTGTAGCCGCGGATCCGCGGGCACCGCGGGCGGAACGTGCGCACGACGTCGGCCGAGTCCGGCCCGGTGGGCCGCTGCACCCGGAGCGCCACCCGCGGCTGGCAGAGGCGGCCCCCGTTCGCGATCGCCGAGTAGGCCATGGCCAGCTGGAGCGGGGTGACGAGCGTGTAGCCTTGGCCGATCGCCATGTTCACGTAGTCGCCCGGGCACCAGTACGCGATGCACCGGTTGAAGGGGTCGATCCGCTCCCAGTCGTCCTGGAACGTGTGGAACTTCCACCCCCCGCCGGGGACCAGGCCGCCGGCGGCCGAGGGCAGGTCGAGCCGGGGGCGGGAGCCGAAGCCGAACCGCCGGAGCTCCCGCTGGAGGACCTCCTCGTCGGGGGAGGCCGGCCGCTGGAGGTCCTGCACCGCCGGCGGCAGGAGCTGCCAGAAGTCGTAGCCGAACGCGTAGAAGACCGTGTCGCAGGAGCGGGTCAGGGCCTCGGTGAGCGACATCGTCCCCAGGTCGGCCGACGTCCAGTTCCGGAACACGGTGCCCGACGCGTCGCCGGGGACCGTGTACGTGGGGGGGCAGGGGTAGTAGCCGCCGGGCGCCGCGATCCCGTGGCGCATCGCGGCCAGGGCGACGAACGGCTTGAACGTGGACCCCGGCGGGTAGGCCCCCTGCGTGGCCCGGTCGAACAGCGGCTGGTGGGCGCGGGGGGCCTCCAGCCGCTCGGCCTCCTCCGTCGTCAGCCCGCCCTGGAAGATCCTGGGGTTGAACGAGGGCGAGGAGGCCAGGGCCAGGATCCGGCCGGTGTCGGGGTCCTCCACCACCAGCGCGCCGGCGCCGGCCCGCAGGTACCGGCCGGTGTCGGTGTCCAGGACCCCCCGGGCCCGCTGCATCCCGGTGGCCAGGCTCTCCTCCGCCAGCCGCTGGATCCCGAGGTCGAGCGAGAGCACGAGGTCCGCCCCCTCCACCGGCCGTCGCTCCCCCAGGCGGCGGATCGGCTCCCCGGCCGCGTTCACCAGGACCTTCACGATCCCCTCCCGGCCCTGGAGGTAGCGCTCGTAGACGGCCTCCACGCCGGACCGGCCCACGACGTCGTCCCGGTCGTAGCCGGCGAACCGGGGCTCGGCCAGCTGCTCCTCGTCGATCGGCCCGATGTGGCCGAGGACGTGGGCGGCGAGCGTGCCGTAGGGGTACCGGCGGACCGGCGTGGGGACCACCTCCACGCCGGGGAAGTCCTCGGGGTGCTCGGCGATCTCGTACCACGCCCGCTTCGGGACGTCCTCGGCGATCGGCACCGGCTGGTACGAGTAGTAGCGGGGGTCCTCCAGGCGGTCCGCCAGGACCCGGACCTTCACCCCCAGGAGCTCCGACAGCCGCAGGAGCACGCCCTCCGGGTCGTCCCCCAGCTCCTGCCGGTTCACCGTGACCACGAGCGACAGCCGGCTGTCGACGAGCTCCGTCCCGTTCCGGTCGAGGATCCGCCCCCGGGGGGCCGGCAGCTCCATCAGCCGCACGCTGTTGTTCTGGGCCTCCCGGCGGAAGCGCTCGGCGGCCAGCACCTGGAGGTACCACAGGCGCGTGGAGAGCGCGGCGAACATCGCCACGACGAGCAGCGCGAGCACCTTGAGCCGGAGCGACGTCCTGCCCTCGGTCATCGCCTCACCAGCGTACGACGCGCTCCGGGCGCGACCGTCCCGACACCCGGCGGAGGATCGGGAACAGGAGCGGGGTGAGCACGGCCCCGTAGACCCCGGTGAGCAGCGCCACCCGGACCGTGAGCAGCAGGCCGGTGGCCACCTCCCCCAGCAGGAACGCCACGAGCCGCTCGAACAGGATCCCGCCGAACGTCCCCAGCCCCACGAGCAGCGTGGGGGTGGCCGGCGAGGGCGAGACGATGTAGGTCCGCAGCAGCCCCACCCCGTACCCGAGGAGCGTGAGGGTGAGGGCGGTGATGCCCTTCGGCTGGTTCAGGAGGAAGTCCTGGGCCATCCCCCCGGTGAAGCCCACCACGGCCCCGCCCTCCGGGCCCTCCAGGAGGGCGAAGACGATCGTCACCAGGAACACCAGCTCGGGCTTGGCCCCGAAGAGCTGGATCTCGGCGAACACCGTCGTCTGGAGCAGCAGGGCGGTGAGGACGACGAGGACGATCGACAGGACCCGTCGCAGCACCGGCCCAGGCTACCCCTCGGCCGGTTGCTTCACCACGAGCACGAACTCCAGCGTGCTGAAGTCCACCGCCGGCCGCACCAGCACGAGCTTCTCCAGCGCGGCGGGGTTCTCCACGACCCGGGAGACGACCCCGATGGGGATCCCCGGCGGGTACAGGCCCCCCTGGTAGCCGGCGGTCTCCACCGGCTCCCCGGCCTCGACCGGGGTGGCCGGGTCCACCCCCCGCATCCGCAGGTCGTCCTCCCCCTGCCCCTGCAGCAGGCCGGTCTGCCGGGAGGTGGCCAGGCGGGCCGCGACCTGGGCGTCGGGGTCGATGATCAGCTCGACCAGCGAGGAGGTGGCGGAGGCCTTCACCACCCGGCCCACCAGGCCGGCGGAGGCCAGGACCGGCGAGCCCACGCCCACCCCGTCGTCGGTCCCCTTGTCCACGGTGATCGTCCACTCGAAGTTCGACACGCCGCTGCCGATCACGACCGCGGTCACGGTGGGCGGGTCGAGCGCCTCCTGGAGGTCGAGGAGGCGGACCAGCTCCTCGTACCGGGCCTCCAGCGAGGCCTGCTGGGCGAGCTGGGCCCGGGCCCGGGCCAGCTCCGCCCGGAGCCGCTCGTTCTCCGAGCGGACCTCGGGCAGCCGGACGAGCGTGGACAGGACGTCCCCCACCGGGCGGGTCACCCGGGACACCGCGGCCTGGAGGGGGGCCATGACCTCGAGCGCCGCCCGCCCCACGCCGGCCAGGGGCCCGGACTCCCCCTGCCGGTAGTCCACGGTGATCGTGGCCAGCGAGGCCGAGACCAGCACGATCACCAGGAGCCGGGCGTTCCGGGTCCGCCCCGAGAGCGCCATCCCGGCCTACCGCCGGGAGGGGCTCACCAGCACCCGCTGCAGGACCTCGAACTCCTCCAGGCACTTCCCCGACCCCAGCGCCACGGCCTGCAGCGGCATGTCGGCGATGTGCACCGGCATGCCGGTCTCGTGGCGGAGGCGCTTGTCGAGGCCCCGGAGCAGCGCCCCGCCCCCGGTGAGCACGATCCCCTTGTCCATCACGTCGGCGGCGAGCTCGGGCGGCGTGCGGTCGAGCGTGCTCTTGATGGCGTCGATGATCGCGTTCACCGGCTCCTCGATCGCCCGGCGGACCTCCTCGGCGCTGATCGTGATGGTCTTGGGCAGCCCCGAGACGAGGTCCCGGCCCTTGATCTCCGCGACGAGCTCGTCCGGC
>DATLZP010000266.1:0-11318 GCA_035573935.1 Actinomycetota bacterium | reverse complement strand
GGACCGGACCGGGGGCGATGTCCGCCGTAAAGGTGCCGTCCGGGTTGCGGTGGACCTCGGTGGTCGGCGTCGTGAGTGCCAGCACGAGCGTCGGTTCCTTGGGCGCTGGTGTGGGGTTGACGTCCGGAGACGAGGCCGCTTGGGCCGGGACGAACGGCACGAGCGAACAGACGACGAACATCGTGGTAATCGCGCTCCGGGGCGGACACTCGGTCCCCGATGGCCACTCCGCCAACGGCTAGCCCTGCGAAGGCGTGGAGACCATCTCGGGTCGCGCGTGGATCAGGCCGGAACCCAATCGAGTCTCACGGGGTGGCCCAGGTCTCAGCGGAGGTACCCCGTACCCTGCTCACGCGTACCGTGCTGATCGACTCGGCCGCGTTCGTCGCACTCGCGAACCCTGCGGACCAGCACTACGCGGCGGCGAGTGCCTGTCCGGCGGAGGTTTCCCCTCCGCCCGCGCGGGGGAGGGGGGATGATCATGCAACGGACGGAGCACCGGAGTTTCGACCGGGCGGACGAGGTCCGGGAGTTCCCGAACGGGCACGCCGAGATCCTGAGGGTCGGTGACAGCGAGATCGGTCGGCTCGTGTTCCAGCCCGGCTGGCGCTGGTCCACGGACGTCAAGCCGATCGCCGGCACCGACAGCTGCGAGGCGCCGCACTTCCAGTATCACGTGGCTGGCACGCTGGGCATCCGGATGGTCGACGGTACCGAGTTCGTTGCGAAGCCGGGCGACGTCACATCGCTCCCCAGCGGTCACGATGCCTGGGTGATCGGCGACGAGCCCGTCGTCGTGGTCGACTGGTTCGGGGCGAGCAACTACGCGAAGGGTGTCTGAGGCTCGTCGCGGCGCGTCCGGCATCCCAGCTCGCCTGGGCCCCGCGTCTCGGATCTGAGCGCGCCAGGACCCCAGGGCCACGAGATCCGAACCCGCCGGGACCCTGACCGGAACGACCTGGTCGGGTTGGTCGGAATGCGCGGGCTGGGACCGGCGCTCGGTCTCGGCCATCGCCGCGACTATCGTGTCGGCGTGGATGCCCGGGCCCCCCGCGACCGGAACCTGTCCCGCCGGGATCTCCATCCCGACCCGGTGGAGCGGTTCCGCCGCTGGTACCGAGAGGCGGAGGAGGCCGGGGTCGAGGCACCGGACGCGATGGCCCTCGCCACCGCCTCCGCGGACGGCGGGCCATCGGTCCGGCACGTGATCCTCCGGGCCTTCGACGAGCGCGGGTTCGCCTTCTGTACCGACCTGGGGAGCCGGAAGGCCCGCGACCTCGCCCGGAACCCACGGGCGGCGGCGGTCCTGTACTGGCGGGAGCTGGCCCGGCAGGTCTCGCTCGCGGGGCGTGCGGTGCCGATGGACCGCGAGGAGGCCGAGGCCTCCTTCCGGGCCCGGCCCCGGGGGGCCCGCCTGGCCGCGTGGGCGTCCCCCCAGAGCGCGCCCATCCCCGGGCGGCGGTGGCTCGAGGCCCGCTTCGCGGAGGCGGACGCCCGCTTCCCCGGGGAGGACGTGCCGGCCCCGCCCTCGTGGGGCGGCTACCGGATCGTCCCCGACGCGTTCGAGTTCTGGCAGGGGCGCCCGCACCGGCTGCACGACCGCTTCCGCTACGAGCGAGGACCGGACGGCACCTGGCGGATCGAGCGGCTCGGCCCCTAGGCCTTGCTAGGCTCTCGGCCCGTGGAGGCCCCGACGGCTCCCCCGGTCCCCCCGCCCGGCGCGCTCCGGGCCCTCTGGCGCGGCGCCCGGCGGCGATGCCCCCGGTGCGGCGGGGGCGGGCTGTTCCGGGGTCGCTTCCACCTCCGCGAGCGCTGCCCCCGCTGCGGGCTCGGCCTCCACGGCGCCGAGGGCGGCTTCCTGGGGGCGCTCACGTTGAACTACGCGGTCACCGCGCTCGTCTGGCTGGGGATGCTGGTGGCGGTGCTCGTGGCGACCGTCCCGGACGTCCCGGTCGGGCCGCTGATGGCGGCGAGCGGGGCGGTGGTGGTCGCCGTGCCCATCGCGTTCTACCCGTTCTCCCGGTCGCTCTGGGCCGCGGTGGAGTACCTGGCCGGGTCGGCCGACGAGGGTGGGGACCGGCCGGAGGGGTCGGTCCCGATCATGCGGGGATCGGAGGCACCATGAGCGACGACCTCCGGTCCTCGATCGCCGGGCAGCGGGGACGGATCCGGGCCGACCTGGAGCGGCTGGTCCGGATCCCGTCGGTGGCCTTCGAGGGCTACGACCCGGCGCCGGTGCGGGAGAGCGCGGAGGCCACGGCCGAGATCCTCCGCCAGGCCGGGGCCTCGGACGTCCGGCTCCTGGAGGTGCCCGGGGACCACCCCGCCGTCTTCGCCCAGGCCCCCGCGCCGGCAGGCGCCCCCACCGTGCTCCTGTACGCCCACCACGACGTCCAGCCGGCGGGACCGGAGGAGCTCTGGAGCACGCCGCCGTTCGAGCCGGTGGAGCGGGACGGCCGCCTGTTCGGACGGGGCTCCGCCGACGACAAGTCGGGCATCGCGATCCACGCCGCCGCCCTCCGGGCCTTCGACGGCCGCCCGCCGGTCGGCGTCAAGGTCCTGATCGAGGGGGAGGAGGAGGCCACGACCGACAACCTCCCCCGCCTGATCCGGGAACACCGGGACCTGTTCGCCGCCGACGTCGCCGTGGTGGCCGACTCCGGGAACCGCCGGACCGGGGAGCCCACCCTCACCACGACGCTCCGGGGGATCGTGGACTGCACGGTCGAGGTCCGCACGCTGGCCCTCCCCGTCCACAGCGGGGCCTACGGGGGGGCCGCCCCGGATGCGCTGATGGCGCTGATCCGGGCCCTGGCGGCGCTCCAGGACGACCGCGGCACCTGCGCCGTCCCCGGCCTGGCCGCGATGCCCTGGGAGGGCGCCGGGTACCCGGAGGACGACTTCCGCCGGGAGGCCGGGGTCTTGGAGGGGGTGGAGCTCGTCGGCCAGGGGCCCCTCGCCGAGCGCCTGTGGACCCGGCCGGCGGTGAACGTGATCGGGATCGACGCCCCGCCGGTCCAGGGGGCGCGGAACATCCTGGTGGACCGGGCCCGGGCCGTGGTCTCGCTCCGGATCCCACCGAACGAGGAGCCCGAGCGGGCCCTGGACCTGCTGGTGGAGCACCTCCGCCGGCACGTGCCGTGGGGGGCGCGGCTCGACGTGACCCGGGGGGACCCGGGTCGAGGGTTCGCCGCCCGCGCCGACGGACCCGCGTACGCCGCGGCCCGAACGGCGCTCGCCGAAGCGTACGGCCGGCCGGTCGTGGAGATGGGCTCGGGGGGCTCCGTGCCGCTGGTCCCGGCCCTGGCCGAGGAGCTGCCGAGCGCCGAGATCCTCCTGATGGGGGCGATGGACGACCGCTCGAACATCCACGCCCAGGACGAGAGCGTGGACCTGGCCGAGGTGGAGCGGGCCGCCCTCGCCGAGGCCCTCCTGCTGGCCCGCCTGGCGCCCGGAGGGGCTGCTACGGTGGAGGGGTGATGGACGGGCGACCCGACGCGGAGGCCCCGGCGCCCCCCGAGGACCGGGCCGAGGAGGGCCGGGAGGTCGTCACGGAGCCGGCCAAGCTCCTGCGGATCGCGACGATGGTCCGGGAGCTCCTCGAAGAGACGCGGCAGACCTCCCTCGACGAGGCGGGCAGGGCCCGGCTCCGGCAGATCTACGACCGCTCGGTGAGCGAGCTCCGGGACGCGATCTCGGAGGAGCTGCAGGAGGAGCTGGCCGCCCTGGCCCCCCCCATGGAGGGGATCCCGTCGGAGTCCGAGCTCCGGGTGGCGCAGGCCCAGCTGGTGGGGTGGCTGGAGGGCCTGTTCCACGGGATCCAGGCGGCGCTCTGGGCGCAGCAGATGGCGGCCAGGGCCCAGCTCGAGGAGCTCCGCCGCAGAGGCCTCCCCGCGCCCGGGCAGCCCCCGGGCCAGCCCCCCCGGCCCGACCAGCGTCCCCCCGGCCAGTACCTGTAGGCGAGCCCCGCCGCCCCCTCCCGGCCGAGGCGGGGCTGGGCTAGGATGCGGGGGCCATGGACCTGTTCGGGCTGGTCTGGCTGATCTTCCTGGTGATGTCCCTCCAGCCGCTGATCCAGCAGCGGTACCTGCTGGCCCAGCGGGCCGCCGCCATCCGGCGCCTGGAGCGGGCCCGGGGGAGCCGGGTCATCACGCTGATCCACCGCCAGGAGGGGTTCTCCTTCCTCGGGCTGCCGTTCGCCCGGTTCATCGACGTGGACGACTCCGAGGAGATCCTCCGGGCCATCGAGCTCACCGACCCCTCCCGACCGATCGACCTGATCCTCCACACGCCGGGGGGCATGGTCCTGGCGGCCGAGCAGATCGCCCGGGCCCTCCTCCGCCACCGGGCGAAGGTCACGGTGATGGTCCCCCACTACGCGATGAGCGGCGGCACGCTGATCGCCCTGGCCGCCGACGAGATCCTGATGAGCCCCTCGGCGGTCCTGGGGCCCGTCGACCCCCAGATCGGGCAGTACCCGGCGGCCTCGATCCTCTCCGCCGTGGAGCGGAAGGACCCGAACGAGCTGGACGACCAGACCCTGATCCTGGCCGACGTGGCCCGGAAGGCCCGAGAGCAGGTGCACGAGCTCGTCTTCGAGCTCCTCACGGGGAACGGGATGGAGGAGGCCCGGGCCAAGGAGCTCGCCGGGACGCTCTCTGAGGGGCGGTGGACCCACGACTACCCGATCGGCGTGGAGGAGGCCCGGGCCCTCGGCCTGCCGGTCTCCACCGAGCTGCCCGACGAGGTCCGGGCCCTGATGCGCCTGTACCCCCAGCCGCGGGGTCGGCGCCCCTCCGTGGAGTACGTCCCGATGCCCTACGGGCCGCCGGAGCGGGCCCCGACGCCGGAGCGACGCCGGGCCTCCTGAGCGGCTCTCACCCCCGGCCCGCCCCCAGGTGCCCCGGGCCCGCGGCCTCCCGTCCGGCCACGCGTTGCGCCAGGTAGACGGGGACGAGCGACAGCAGGATCACCACCATCGCCACCACGTTCACCACCGGCCGTCCCGCCCGCGGCAAGCGCAGGTGGTTGAAGATCCAGATGGGGAGGGTGAGGACCGGGCCGGCCGTGAAGTTCGTGACGACGATCTCGTCGAACGACAGGCCGAAGGCCAGCAGCCCCCCGGCCAGGAGCGCCGTGCGGATGTTGGGGAGGGTCACGTGCCGGAACGTCTGCCATCCATCCGCGCCCAGGTCCATCGACGCTTCGACGAGGGACCCGGGGGTGCGTCGGAGCCGGGCGATGACGTTGTTGTAGACCACGACGACGCAGAACGTGGCGTGGCCAACGATGATCGTCCACAGCGAGTACTCGACGAGGCCGCTCCGGCGGACGAAGTCGATGGCCGAGGCCAGGGCGATCGCCGTGACGATCCCGGGCAGGGCGATCGGCAGCACGAGGAAGAGCGAGATCGTCTCCCGTCCGAAGAACCGGAACCGGTGGAGGGCGAACGCGGCCAGCGAGCCCAGGACGAGCGACACGGCCGTCGCCCCCAGCCCCGCCAGGACGGAGTTCGTGAGCGCCGTCCGGACCTCGGGATCCCGCCAGGCCACGGCGAACCACCGCGTGGTGAAGAGCTCCGGTGGCCAGGCCTGGCTGAGGCTCCGGTTGAACGCGTAGAGCACGACGACCAGCACCGGCAGGTAGAGGAAGGCCAGGGCGAGGCCGGTCCCCGTCCGCACCAGCCAGCGGGTGAAGCGGGGCTCCATCGTCACAGCGCCTCGAACGCCCCCAGCCGCTTGGCCACGGCGAGGTAGGCGCCCATGATCGCGATGGGGACGACGGCGAACGCTGCGGCCAGGGGCAGGTTGCTGGCCAACCCGACGTAGTTGTAGATCGCGTTCCCGATGAAGAAGCCCTTGCCCACGAGCGTGGGGGTGATGTAGTCGCCCAGCGTCAGGGAGAACGAGAAGATCGATCCCGCCACCACGCCGGGGAACGCGAGCGGCAGGACGATCCGGCGGAACGTGGTCCTGGCCCGCGCCCCCAGGTCGGCCGACGCCTCCAGGTAGGAGGAGGGCAACCGCTCCAGGGCGGTGGCGATGGGGAGGATCACGTACGGCAGCCACAGGTAACAGAACGTGATCCCCACGGCCCAGTTGGTCGCCGCCAGGTGGACGTCCGGCAACCGGAGGAGGTGCGTGAAGAGCCAGTCGGCGATCCCCTGCCCCTGGAGGATCGTCTTCCAGGCGAACACCCGGACGAGGTAGTTCGACCACAGGGGCATGACCACGGCCAGCAGGAGGGCCTGCCGGGTCCGCGGGGAGGCCACCCGGGCGATGTGGTAGGCGATGGGGAAGGCGAGCGCGACGTCCGCCACGGTGACCGCGGCCGCCATCCCCACGGTCCGGAGCGTGATCGTCCGGTAGACGGGATCCTGGAGCAGGGTCCGGAAGTTCTGCAGCCCCCACTCCTGCTGCACGGTGGAGGTCAGGGGGTCGAGCCGCCAGAAGGCCGTCACCAGGAGCGAGGCCAGCGCCCCCAGGTACACGAGCAGCATCCAGCCCAGGGGCGGCCCGAGGAGGAGGGCCAGCCGGGCCCAGGGACGCCGGAACAGGGCCGCGGACAGGCGCCGGCGGGCCCCCCGACGAGCGCCGAGCTCGGCGACGGTCATGGGGTGGGGCTCACGCCCCCCGGATCTCGGTCCACTTCTGGGTCCACACCGAGTAGTCCATGCACGTCGCGCCGCGGTCGTCCCCGCAGTCGGCCAGCGGGGTCTTCCACAGGGCCAGGCTGGACAGGTACTCCTCGTCGCCGCAGTGGTACACCTCGTCCGCCTCGCTCCCCAGATCCTCCCGGAGCTGCTCACAGGAGGTCGCGTTGGAGGGCGTGGCCCCGTAGAACTCCGCGACCTGCGTCTGCACGTCGGCACGGAGCGTGTACTCCATCCACAGCAGCATGCAGTTCGGGTGCGGCGCGTTGGCCGACATCATCCAGGTGTCGGCCCACCCGGTCATCCCCTCCTCGGGGAAGACGGAGGCCACCGGGACGTCGTCGGCGAGAAGCAGCGACTGGTTCACCGGCCACGCCGTGCCGACCACCATGTCGCCGCTCTTGAACCCGTCGATCTCGTCCGTGTAGATCGCCCAGTACTTGCTGATCATCGGGGCCTGCTGCTTCAGCAGCTCCACGGCCGCGTCGAGCTGCTCCTGCGTGAGCTCGTAGGGATCGGTGATCCCCAGCTCGGGCCGGTGGGCCTTGAGGTACAGGGCCGCGTCGGCGATGTAGATCGGGCTGTCGTAGGCGGTGATCCTGCCGGTGTAGGGGTTGGGCTGCCCGTCGAGCTCCGGCTCGAACACCACGTCCCAGCTCGTCGGGGGGGACGTCACCTCCTCGGTGTTGTACATGAGGAAATTGGGGCCCCACATGTACGGGACGCCGTAGTGCAAGCCGTTCACCGTGTTGTGGGGCGGCGCCTGCAGGGCTTGCATCACCTGGTCGTAGTCGTCGAACAGCCCGATGTCGACGGCCGCCACGTCGCCCGCCGCGATCAGCCGGTTCGTGGCGTCCCCCGAGGCCGACACCCCGTCGTAGAGCGTGCCCCCGCCCTGGCGCATCAGGTTCACCATCTCGTCGGACGTGTTCCCGTACTTCACGGTGACCGTGCAGCCGGTCTCCTGCTCGAAGGGCTTCACCCAGCCCTTCTCGGTGTACCCGGGCCAGGCGATCAGCGAGAGCGCGCCCTCCGGCTCGCCGATCTCCGAGATCACCGGCGGGCCCTGCGTGCCACCGCCACCCGCCGGCTCCTCCTCCCTCGCGCCGCACGCGGCGGCGACGAGCGCGACCGCGGCCATGGCCGCGAACAGGCGGAACCGCATCATGTCTCCCCCTCCTCCGGGCCGTCCGGCCCATCGCCCGATCCCTCGACCGGCCGGTTCAGGCGCGCGTCCCACGCCAGGCGGACCGCCCGCCCCTGGACCTGGAGCGCATCCATCGAGGACGTCGTGAGGTTCTGGCTGACCACGACGAGCTCACCCCCCACGTCGAGCTCGACGGTGAACCGGGTGAGCGCGCCCAGGTACACGACGTCCCGGACCCGGCCGGTGGCCGAGCACTCCCCCGGCCGGGGGGGCTCCTCCGGCTCGGTGAGGCGGATCTTCTCCGGCCGGATCGTGAACGCCCGGGGCGATCCGGCGACGGCCGTCGCCGCCGCCCCCTCCAGGACGTTGGACACGCCCACGAAGCCGGCCACGAACGCCGTGGCCGGCCGCTCGTAGACCTCGGCCGGCGGCCCCACCTGCTCCACGCGCCCCTGGTTGAAGACGGCCAGGCGGTCGCTCATCGTGAGCGCCTCCTCCTGGTCGTGCGTGACGTAGACGAACGTGAGCCCCACCTGGCGCTGGATGTTCTTGAGCTCCACCTGCATCGCCTGCCGGAGCTTCAGGTCGAGCGCCCCGAGCGGCTCGTCGAGCAGGAGCACCTTCGGCCGGTTCACCAGGGCCCGGGCCAGGGCCACCCGCTGGCGCTGGCCGCCCGAGAGCTGGGAGGGACGGCGTCCCCCGAACCCCTCCAGGCGGACCATGGCCAGCGCCTCCTCCACCCGCCGCTCGCGCTCCGGGCGGGGCACCTTCCGGACCATCAGCCCGTAGCCGACGTTCTCGGCCACCGTCATGTGCGGGAACAACGCGTAGTCCTGGAACACCGTGTTGACGTCCCGGTCGTAGGGGGGAAGACCCGTGACGTCGCGACCGTCCAGGAACACCCGGCCCTCGGTGGGCGCCTCGAACCCGGCGATCAGTCGGAGGCACGTCGTCTTGCCCGACCCGGAGGGCCCGAGGAGCGAGAAGAACTCCCCGGCCCGGACGGCGAGATCCACGCCGTCCACCGCGACCACGTCGCCGAAGCGCTTCCCGACGTGCTCCAGGCGCACCGCGGCGGCCGGCGCACCCGCCGCCGCGGCCTCGGCCTCCCCCTCGACCTCCCGCTGGATCACGTCCGTCCCGACCGTCCCTCCCGTCCGGGGATCGGAACATCCTGCACGGACGGCGCCTCGGCCGCAACGGTCCGGACCGGCGCGCCGGCGTCCGCCCCCTCCGCCGAACGGGCGCCGGCCGCGAGCAGCCCCCGGAGGATCCGGCCCACCACCCCCGGCCCGTCCAGGACGAACGCCGTGTAGACCTGCACCGTCGTGGCCCCCGCCTCGAGGCAGGCCCGGGCGTCCCGAGCGGTGGCCACGCCGCCGCAGGCGTGGATGGGGAACCCGGGTCCCATCGCCTCCCGTACCGCGGCCACGATCCGGACCGTGTCGGGGAACAGGGCCCGGCCGGACAGCCCTCCCCGGCCGGGGAAGAGGCGGGGATCGCCCACCGGCCGCGTGTTCGAGCAGGTGAGGCCGTCCGCCCCGCCCTCCCGGGCCACCCCGGCGAAGGCCAGGACGGCCCGCCGCTCCCGCTCCGTGCGGAACGGGGGGAGCTTGACGAACAGCGGCGCCCGCTTCGCCGGCCGGAGCGCCGCCAGGACCCGGGCCAGGTGCGCCTCGTCGTCCCGGTCCCGTCCCCAGGCCACGTTCGGGCAGCTCGCGTTGAGCTCGACGGCGTCGGCCAGGGGCTCCAGGAGACGGTGGGCGGCGACCACGTCCTCCACCTCCTCGTCGGCCAACGAGACGAACCGGGGGGCGGTCGGGGGCGTCCGGAGGAGGTTCCTCGCCGCCGCCGCCGCGCCCGGGTTCGGCAGGCCCATCGCGTTCGTCATCGACCCCCGCCGCGGGTAGCGGGCGATCCGGGGCCTGGGGTTCCCGGTCCGGGGGTGGCGGGTGATCGTCCCCCCGACGACGTAGCCGAAGCCCAGCCGCCCCAGGGCGTCGAGGTGGGCGCACTCCTTGTCGAACCCGGCGGCGAGCCCCAGGGGGTTCGGCAGGTCGATCCCGGCCACCCGGACCGCGAGGCGGGGATCCCGGGGCGCCCCGCCGAGGAGGGCCCAGGGGAGGGGGAGGCCCAGGAGGCGCTGGACCAGCCGGTGGGCGACCTCCGGGTCGAGCGCGAGGAACAGGCGCCGGCCCACCGCCCCGTACAGGTCCATCGGACGCCTATGCTACGCGCCGATGCCGGCCGGCCCCGACGCCCGGGAGGACCTCGCCCGGCGGCTCCTCGCCGCCTCGGAGCTCCGTGGGGACTTCGTGCTCTCCTCGGGCCGGCGCTCCCGCGTGTACTTCGACAAGTTCCGGTTCCTCACCGACCCGGCCCTCCTGCGCGAGCTGGCGAGGGCCGTGGCCGGCCTGCTCCCCGAGGGATGCACCCACCTGGCGGCGCCGGAGGGGGCGGCCATGCTGCTCGTGGCGGCGGTGGCCCTGGAGACGGGGCTGCCGGTGGCCGTGGTCCGTAAGGAGCGGAAGGCCTACGGGACCCGGGCCCTGGTCGAGGGGCGGGTGGAGCCGGGGGGGGCGGTGGCCCTCCTGGAGGACGTGAGCACGACCGGCCACCAGGTCCTGCGGGCGGCCAGGGCCCTGGAGGAGGAGGGGGCGACCGTCGCGGCGATCGTGCTGGCCATCGACCGGGGCGGCGGCGAGGAGCTGCGGCGGGCCGGCTACCGGGTGGAGGCCGTGGCGACCCTGGAGCCCGGGGCGAGCTAGGCCCGGATGCAGCGCCAGACCCGGAGCCGCCAGAGCAGCCGGCTCCCCCGCCGCTGCAGGTTGAGCAGGCCCTCCTTCATCAGCCGGGCGATGGCCACCGAGCGGGCCACGAGGTCCGGCAGCGGGAACTCCCGCTCGATCACCGGCTCCATGTTCCGCTCCCCGAAGACCCGGCGGGCGGCCTCGATCACCCGGCGCTCGTCCTGGATCGTGCCGGTCGGCAGGTAGAGCCTGCCCCGGGGGGCCAGCGTGTCGCCGATGCTCTCGAGCATGGCCACGGGGAGCTCGGCCCCGGTCGGCCCCCCGGCCCGTCCGTCGGGGAACCACCCGGCCACCTCGGCGATCTCATCGGGCACCCCGGAGACGTCCCCGATCAGGACCGAGGCCCGGACGTCCCGCACCGGCTCCAGGAGGTCCCCCACCCGGAACTCCGTGACGTCGGAGAGCCCCAGCCGCTCGGCGTTGCGCCGCGCCGCCTCCACCGCGGCCGCGGAGAGGTCGCACCCCACCACCCGGGAGGCGCCCAGGCGGGCGGCCACGAACGAGAGCACCCCGCTCCCGCACCCCACGTCGATCACGGTGTCATCCGGGCCGATCTCGAGGGCCTCGGCGATCGTCCGACTGGTGTGGGTGGGCTGGAACACGCCCGGCGTGACGAGCAGCGTGAAGGGCCCGGTGCGGCCCTTCCACTCGATCTCGCTGGAGGCCGGTCCGGCCGCCGGGGTGGTCATGGGTCCGCCCATCGTGGCGG
>DATLZP010000265.1:0-5289 GCA_035573935.1 Actinomycetota bacterium | reverse complement strand
GTGGGAGTCCTCCTCCTCCCCGATCGGCGTCTCGAGCGACACCGGCTCCTGGGAGACCTTCAGGATCTCCCGGACCTTGTCCGCCCCGATCCCCATCACCCGCCCGATCTCCTCGGGGAGGGGCTCCCGCCCCAGGTCCTGGAGGAGCTGGCGCTGCACCCGGACCAGCTTGTTGATCGTCTCCACCATGTGGACCGGGATCCGGATCGTGCGGGCCTGGTCGGCGATGGCCCGGGTGATGGCCTGGCGGATCCACCAGGTGGCGTAGGTGGAGAACTTGAAGCCCTTGTCGTAGTCGAACTTCTCCACGGCCCGGATCAGGCCCAGGTTGCCCTCCTGGATCAGGTCCAGGAACAGCATCCCCCGGCCCACGTACCGCTTGGCGATGGAGACCACGAGGCGGAGGTTGGCCTCGATCAGCTTCTTCTTCGCCAGCTGCCCGTCCCGCTCCACCCGCCGGAGGAAGTCCAGCAGCTCGTCCCGGCCCTTCGGCTTCCAGCTCTTCGTCACGTGGTCCCGGCCGATCCCCTCGACCTTCCCGAACTTCTCGAGCTGGTGCTCGCGGATCTGGATCACCCGATCCACGACCCGGCGGAGCTTCTTCGGGTCCACCCGGTCCTCGACCTCGATCTCCCGGGTGAGCTCCGAGGCGAACTCGCCGGCCTCGATCCGGCGGGCCAGGTCCACCTCCTGGGCCGCGTTGAGGAGGGGGACCTTCCCGATCTCCTTCAGGTACATCCGGACCGGGTCGTTCGTGGGGGCCTTGAGGAGGTCCACCTCGATCCGGGCCGCCCCGGGCTCGGTGAGGTCCTCGCCGGGGAGGTCGATCACCTCGATCCCCTCGGTCCGCAGGTGCTCCTCGACCGCGGTCAGGAACTCCTCGACCTGCTCGGGGGTGAAGTCCTCGACCGGGACGGACTCCAGGAGATCCTCCGAGGTGACGAACCCCCGCTCCCGGCCCCGGGCCGTGATGGCCTCCTTCGCCTCCTCCAGGAAGCCCAGGTCCCTGGCCACGTCGCTCACAGGCTCTCCTCGGTGGGGTTGGGTGGGCTGGCGCAAAGTGTACGAGACGGACGGACGGGTGACCCTACCCGGCCGGGACCTCCTCGGCCAGCTCGCGGATCCGCCGGAGCTCCCCGTCCAGCTCCACGAGCTGCTGGAACAGCCCCTCCCAGGACGGGTCGGTCTGGGGGTTGGCGGCCTGGAGGCGCCGGCGGACGTCCTCCGCCCGCCGCCGGAGCAGCAGCTCCTGGAGGCGGAGCCACACCCGCTCGGCGTACTCCTCGGACAGCTCGCCCTCCAGCGGCTCCAGCGGGAGGGCGGCCACCTGCCCGGCGGCCCGCTCGTCGGCCGTGGCCGCCACCACCGCCCCCACGTCGCCCCCCGCCTCCCGCAGCAGGCCGAACAGCTTGCGGGTCTGGGGGGAGCGGAAGTGCTCCTCGGAGAGCCGGGGGGCGTAGGTCCGGTAGAGCTCGGCGTCCCGGGCCAGGAGGCGGAGCATCTCCCGCTCCACCCGCTCCTGCGCCGACGCCCGCCGCACGGCCTGGGCCACCTCCCGGGGGCGCCCGGCCAGCCGCCGCTCCAGGGCCAGGACGACCGAGCCCTCGGTCACCCCGGCCAGCTCCGCCAGCAGGTGCGCGTACTCGTCGCGCCGCACCGGGTCCTGCAGGCCCTCCAGGATCGGCAGGGCCGCCGCCACCGCCGCCGTCTGGCCCTCCACGGTGGAGAGGTCGAACCGGCCCACGGTCCGCCGGAGCATGTACTCGACCAGGGGGCGGGCGCCGGCCGCCGCCTCCCGGAACGCCTCCGGCCCGCGGTGCCGGACGTGGTCCGCCGGGTCCAGCCCGTCCGGGAGGATCAGCACGACCGGGAGGACCGGGAACCGCTCGTGGACGGCGTAGGCCCGCTCGGCGGCCCGCATCCCGGCCTCGTCGGAGTCGAACGAGAGCACCACCCGCCGGGCGAAGCGGGAGAGGAGCCGGAAGTGCCCCTCCCCCACCGCCGTCCCGCAGGTGGCCACGGCGTGCTCGATCCCCGCCTGCCAGAGCGCGATCACGTCGGTGTAGCCCTCGACCACGACGGCCTCCCCGCTCCGCGTGATCGCCCCCCGGGCCCGGTGGAGGTTGTAGAGGAGCTCCTGCTTCCGGTAGATCGGCGTCTCCGCCGTGTTCACGTACTTGGCCTGCCCCTCGGCCCGGGGATCGGTGGGCAGGATCCGGGCCCCGAACCCCACGGGCTTGCCCGACAGGTCGTGGACGGGGAACGTGATCCGCCCCCGGAACCGGTCCCGGACCCCGCCCTCGGCGTCGCGGGCGGCCAGGCCCGCCTCGAGCAGCACCTCCGGGGAGAACCGCCGGGACAGCCGGCGGAGCAGGAAGTCGGGGTATCCGGGGGCGTAGCCCACCTGGAAGGCCTCGATGGCCTCCCGCCCGATCCCCCGGGCCTCGAGGTAGTCCCGGGCGTCGGCCCCCTCCCGGCCCTCCAGCAGCATCCGGTGGTACAGGGCCGCCGCCTCCTCGTTCGCCCGGTGCAGGGCCTGTCGGCGAGAGGCGGCCCGCCGCTCGGCCGCCGAGTCGCCCTCGTAGCGGAGCGTCACCCCCGCCTCCTTGGCCAGGCGCTCCACGGCCTCCACGAACGTGAGGTTCTCCACCTGTTGGAGGAACCGGACCGCGTCGCCCCCCGCCCCGCAGCCGAAGCAGTGGTACACGCCCTTGGAGGGCGAGACGGAGAACGACGGGGTCTTCTCGGTGTGGAACGGGCAGAGCCCGACCATCGAGTCGTGGCCGGCCCGGCGGAGCTGGAGGTACTGGGAGACCAGCTTCACCAGGTCGGTCCGTTCCCGGACCGCCTCCAGGTCCTCCTGCCGGATCCTCCCCGCCACGTCCCTCTTCCCGTCCCCGCTACAGCAGCCAGCCCTGGGGAAGGAAGAGCTCTTCGTACACGCGGAGCGCGTACCGGTCGGTCATCCCCGCGATGTGGTCGGCCACCCGGGTGGCCAGGTCGCCCGGGGCCCGATGGTACTCCTCCGGGATCTCCTCGGGGTGATCGAGGTAGTGGGCGAAGAGGGCCCGGATCAACGCCACGGCCTTGTCCTGCTCCTGGCGGGCGTCGCCCCGCAGGTACACCCGCTCGAACATGAAGTCCCGCAGGACGTCCAGGGCCTCCGCCACCGGCTCGGACAGCCGGACCTCGGGGGCCTGGGCCGAGGCATCCACGAGGTCGGTGACGAGCGTCTCGATCCGCCGGCCGTGGGTCCGCCCCAGCACCGAGAGGGCCGGGGCGGGGAGGTCGGACCCGGACAGGACCCCGGCCCGGATGGCGTCGTCGATGTCGTGGTTCACGTAGGCGATCCGGTCGGCGAACCGGACGACCTGGGCCTCGAGCGTGGCCGGCACCGGCATCGACCACGGGTGGTTCACGATCCCGTCCCGGACCTCCCAGGTGAGGTTCAGGCCCCGCCCGTCCCGCTCCAGGTGGTCCACCACCCGCAGGCTCTGCTCGGAGTGCCGGAACGGACGTCCCAGGAACGGCGAGAGCGCCTGCTCGCCGAGGTGGCCGAACGGCGTGTGCCCCAGGTCGTGGCCGAGGGCGATGGCCTCCACCAGGTCCTCGTTCAGGCGGAGGGCCCGGGCGGCGGTCCGGGCGATCTGGGCCACCTCCAGCGTGTGGGTGAGCCGCACCCGGTAGTGGTCCCCCTCCGGGGCCAGGAACACCTGGGTCTTGTGCTTCAGGCGGCGGAACGCCTTGGAGTGGACGATCCGGTCCCGGTCCTGCTGGAAGCAGGTCCGCAGGGGATCCGGCGGCTCCGGCCGCTCCCGGCCCTTCGACGCCGCGGCCAGCGTGGCCCGGTCCGAGAGCGTCTCGCGCTCCAGCTCCTCGGTGCGCTCCCGGGGGGTGGGCATGGGCCCATCCTAGCGCGGGCCCCCGACGCTCCCCCCGATCGGCGTGGGAGGATGGGCCCCGTGTCGGGGGGACGGGCTCGGCTCCTCGCGGCGCTCGTCGCGGCGGGCGCCCTGCTCGCCGCGGCCTGCGGCGGGGACGGGCGGGACGCGGGGACCGGGGACGGGGCCCCGACCATCGAGGCCACGAACTTCGCCTTCGCCCCCCGGGAGGTCACGGTGGCCGCCGGGACCACGCTCCGGATCCGGAACGGGAACGCCTCCACCACCCACACGTTCACGGTCCCGGGGCAGGGGATCGACGTGGAGGTGATCCCGCTGGCCACGGAGCGGGTGGCGGTGGACCTGGCTCCCGGGACCTACCGCTTCGTGTGCCGCCTCCACGCCGCCCAGGGGATGGAGGGCACGCTCACCGTGGAGGCCTGACCCCCCTCGGCGGGTCCCCCGAGGGAGCGTTCAGCGCACCGGGACCGCGCCCCGGGCCTCCTCGGTGGCCTTGCGGACCTCGATGGCCAGGGCCACCTCCTCGGAGATGGGCCGGGCCACCATCACCGCCGCCACCACCCGGCCCAGGACGTCCCGGACCGGGCAGCCGTTCACGGCCAGGACGACGTCGCGCTCCCCGCCCTCCGGCCGGAGGCGGACCAGCTCCTGCCGCAGCTCCTCCCCCCGCAGCACCCGGCTCTCCGGCAGGTCCGGTTCGGAGAGGGCGTCGCCGTGGAGCGTCCGGGGACCGAAGCGCCGGACGATGTCGGCGAGCGTCTCGCCGGTCGTGATCTCGAGGAGCTGGTGGAGGACCCGGTTCACGTAGAGGATCCGGCCGTCGCGGCCCACGGCCAGGGCGCCGTCGGGGATCGCCTCCAGGATCGGCTCCACGTCGGAGGCCGGGGCCACCCCCAGCTTCTGCAGGTACTCCCGGTAGGCGCTGGTGTTGCCCATCGCCATCCGGTACTCGGAGAGGTTGGCGATCAGGGTGTGCTCGGTGTTCGTGGTCCGGCCCTCGATCTCCCGGACGGTGGCGGCCAGCCGGCCCAGCTGCTCCCGCATCTCGTGGGCCGTGCGTCCCAGGAGCGAGATCTGGCGGTGGCCCCGCCACAGGAGCGCCCCCATCACCAGGATCAGCACGAACAGGGCGATCTGCCACTGGCTGGACAGCGGAGCGAGCAGCTCGGTCATCTCATCCATCCTCCCGGGACGGCCCGGCGCCCCGGTGCCGGGGCCCACGGTCCATCTTCGGCCCGTGCCGCCCGGGGCTCCATCGCCCGCCCTACCCGTTCCCGGGTACGGCGCCGTACCGGACGCGGGGGTCGGACGGGGGAGGTCGGACGGGACCTTCGGGATAGGCCGCCCCGGGCCCGCCCGGCGGTGGCGTCGCGGCCGATCAGCGGCC
>DATLZP010000264.1:0-3048 GCA_035573935.1 Actinomycetota bacterium | reverse complement strand
CTCGCGCCCCGGGTGAGCGGGGGCGACGGAGCGGGCGGCCCGGCCGTCGGCCGCTAGGCCGCCCGCTTCGGCGCCCGGGCCTTGCGGAACAAGGTCCCGCCGCAGTTCGGGCAGGGCTTGAGGCTGGAGGCGGCCGTCTTCATCTCCTGGGTCGCCCCGCACTTCGAGCACTCGTACGTGCCCCGCCCGGGCTTCGTCCCTGCGCGTGCCATCTCCTCACCTCCTTTCCGCTCGAGACCCGACGTTCCTTCCCAGTGTCGTTTGTAAGTCGTGCGGACCCACGCTTTCAAGCTACGAGCCACCGGCGAGCCGGGCGCTCAGAGGCCGAGCCGGGCCAGGGCCGCGGGGTCCCGCTGCCACTCCCGGAGCACCTTCACCCGGAGCTCGAGGAACACCTTGGTCCCGAGGAGGAGCTCCATCTCCTCCCGGGCCAGGGTGCCGATCCGCTTGAGCATCTCGCCGCCGCGCCCGATCACGATCCCCTTCTGCGACTCCCGCTCTACGACGATCGTGGCCTCGACCCGCGTCAGGCCTCCCTCGCGCGAGACCTCCTCCACCACCACGGCGATCGAGTGCGGGACCTCCTCGCGGGTGAGCGCGAGGGCCTTCTCCCGGACGACCTCGGCCAGCCGGACCTCGAGCGGCTGGTCGGTCACCTCGCCGGGCGGGTAGTACATCGGCCCCTCCGGGAGGCGCTCCACGATCAGGTCGAGCAGGAGCCCGACCCCCTTCCCCTCCCGGGCCGAGACCGGGACGATCTCGTCGAAGCCGCCGAGGTCGGCCGCCGCCTGCAGCTGGGGCGGGAGCAGGTGGTGGCGGACGAGGTCGACCTTGTTCACCGCGCAGATCTTCGGCACCGGGTGGGGGGCCACGCGGTGCTCGTAGACGTAGGCGTCGCCCCGCCCGACCCCCGCCGCGGCGTCCACCACCTGGACGATCAGGTCCACCCCCTCGACCGACTCCGCGACCACCTCGTTCAGCCGGCGGCCGAGGAGGGTCCGGGGCTTGTGGAACCCGGGGGTGTCGGTGAACACGACCTGGAAGTCGTCGGTCGTGAGCACGCCGCGGATCCCCCGCCGCGTGGTCTGGGGCTTGTCGGAGACGATCGCCACCTTCTGCCCCACGAGGGCGTTCACGAGGGTGGACTTCCCCACGTTCGGCCGGCCCACGACCGCGACGAAGCCGGACCGGAACCCCACGTCCCGCTACCCGAGGTCCCGGGGGCCGAAGGCGTGGGGCAGGAGGTCCCGGAGCCACCAGGTCCGCCGCTCCCCGCCCACCGACTCCGAGACCACGACCGCGTCCGGCCCGAGCTCGGCCAGCACCTGCCGGCAGCCGCCGCAGGGGGGCGCCGGCTCGCGCTCGCCCCCCACCACCGCCACCGCCTCGATCCGCCGCTCCCCCGCCGCCACCGCGGCGGCCGCGGCGGTCCGCTCCGCGCAGATCGACAGCGGGTACGAGGCGTTCTCCACGTTCACCCCGGTGAAGATCCGCCCGCCGGCGAGCACCGCCGCCCCGACGGCGAACAGGCTGTAGGGGGCGTAGGCGTGCTCCCGGACGGCCCGGGCCGCCTCGACCAGCTCCTCCAGCCGCTCGGGGCCCGGGCTACTCAGCCGCCACCTCCGCCCCCGACCGCTCCGGCTCCTCCAGCCGGCTGATCAGGACCTTCGCGATCCGCCGCCCCTGCACCCGCTCCGCCCTGAACAGCAGGTTCCCGAACCGGACCTCCTGGCCCTCGGTGGGGATCGCCCCCAGGAGCCCGAGCATCAGCCCGCCCACCGTGTCCCACTCCTCGTGGGGGAGGTCCACGTCGAGCAGCTCGTTCACGTCCTCGATCGAGAGCTTCCCCGACACCCGGTAGACGCCGTCGCCCACCGGCTCCATCGTGGGCTCGTCGCGGTCGTACTCGTCGGCGATCTCCCCCACCAGCTCCTCCAGGAGGTCCTCGAGCGTCACGAGCCCCGAGACCGAGCCGTACTCGTCGGTGACGAGCGCGATGTGGAACTTCTCCCGCTGCATCTCCTTGAGGAGCTCCGCCACCTTCTTCGACTCCGGCACGAAGTGGGCGGGCCGCACGATCTCCGCCAGCGGGGTGTCGTGCTTGCCCTGGTGGAGGGCCTTGAGCACGTCCTTCGCGTAGACCACCCCCACGATCTCGTCCAGGTCCCCTCGGTACACCGGGATCCGGGAGAACCCGTGCTGGAGCACGAGGGCCTGGACGTCGCGGAGCGGGCGGTCCGCCTCGATCGCCACGACGTCGGGGCGGGGCACCATCACCTCGCGCACGACCCGGTCCCCGAACTCGAAGATCGAGTGGATGAGCTCCTTCTCGCCCTCCTCGATCACGCCCTCCTCGTGGCCCACCTCCGCCATCGAGCGGATCTCCTCCTCGGAGACGAAGGGCCCCTGCTTGAGCCCCTTGCCGGGCAGGAGGACGTTCGCCAGGCCGATCAGGAGGCGCGTGGGGCCCGCCAGGAGCCGCCCGAGGGCCCACACCACGGGCGCCACCGCGAGCGCCGCCCGGTCGCTGTGGAGCACCCCGAACGTCTTGGACATCGCCTCCACGACCACGAAGTAGAGGAGCGTGAACGCGAACGAGACGACCCCGATCCAGGCCTGCCCGAAGGTCCGCTCGGCGAGGATCGCCACGAGGATCGCCGAGCCGTTCTGGGCGAACATCACCGCGAGGTAGATCGAGTTCAGGTAGCGCGGCGGGTCGGACTCGATCCGGACCAGGAGCCCGGCGTTCCGCCGGCGCTCCTCCTGGAGCGCGAGCGCCCGGACCCGCGACATCCGCGTGAGCGCCGCCTCGGAGACCGCGAGCACCGAGCCCACGAGCACCAGGACCGCGACGACGGCCCACAGCCAGATCACGCCACCCGCACCCCCGAGTACCGTTCCTGGCGCGCCCACATCTCGGCCCGCTCCTCCTCCCCCTCGTGGTCGTAGCCCAGGAGGTGGAGGACGCCGTGCACGAGGAGGAGCCGGAGCTCGGCGGCGAGGTCCGGGTTCCGCCGCCGCGCGTAGGCCGGGGCGATCACGACGTCG
>DATLZP010000263.1:0-11427 GCA_035573935.1 Actinomycetota bacterium | reverse complement strand
GGGGCGGCCCGGGCGTTCTCGGACGCGGAGGACCGGGCCCGGGCCGCCGAGGCCTGGCTCTCCGCTCCCTGGGTCCGGGTGGCGGGGTTCATCCCGGTCCTGGGACGCGTCCCCGACGTCGGGGCCGCGGTGGCCCGGGCCGCGGTGCTCACGGCCCGGGCGGCGAACGGCGTGGCCGGGCTCCTGGCGCAGCTCCCGGACGGCCCGGCCTCGCTCCTCCCCGAGCGGGGCCGGATCCCGGTGGAGCGGATCGCCCCCCTCGCCCCGGCCCTGGCTTCCGCCGACGCGCTCGTCGAGCGAGCCCTGGCCGAGGTCCGGACCAGCCCCGCCACGCTGCTGCCCACGCCGGTGGCGGCGGCCCGGAGGCGCTCGGAGGAGGAGCTGGCGGACCTCCACCGGGGGACGCACGCCGCGGCGCTGATCCTCGACCGCCTCCCCGGCTTCCTGGGGGCCGACGGCCCCCGCCGGTACCTCCTGTTCGCGGAGAACCCGGCCGAGCTGCGAGGGACCGGCGGGATCCTCGGTGCCTGGGCGCCGGTCGCGCTGCGGGACGGGCGGGTGCGCATCGGGCGGTTCCGGCCCCTCCAGGCCTTCCCCAAGCTGGACCCGGACGACGTGCCGCCCCCCAACCCCGACTACGCCCGCCTCTACGACCCCCTCCGCCGCGACGGCCTGTTCTGGACGGCCATCAACGTCACGCCGGACTTCCCCTCCGCCGCCCGCGCCATCCTGAACGGCTACCGCGCCATCGGCGGGCCGCCGGTCCAGGGCGTGCTGACCGCCGACGTCTTCGCCCTCCAGGCCCTGGTCCGCCTGACAGGGCCGGCACGGGTCCCCGCCATCGACCGGAGCCTCGGCGCCGGGGAGGTCGTGGCGTTCGTGGCCAACGAGGCGTACGCCGAGTTCCCCGGGGCCGCCCGCCGCAAGCGGCTGCTGGGGGACGTGGCCGGAGCCGTCCTGGACCGCTTCCTCCGGCATCCCCCCCGCGACCCGTCCGCCCTCCGCACGCTGCTGCACGTGGCGGCGGAGGGGCACGTCGAGGTGTTCAGCACCGACCCGGTGATGGAGGAGGGCCTGGCGGCCACGGGGGTCGGCGGGGCCCTGCGCGGCGGCCCGGGCGACCTGCTGGGCATCTTCACCAGCAGCGGATCCGGGTCGAAGGTCGACTACTACCAGGAGCGTCGGGTGACCTACGAGATCCGCCTGGGGGCGGATGGGGCGTCCCGGACGCTGGTCCGCCTGGATCTCACGAACCACGCCCCGTCCTCCGGGGCTCCCCGGTACGTGATCGGTCCGTCGGTCCCGGGACGGGAGCCCGGGGAGAGCGTGCCGCTGGTGAACCTCTACTGCGCGCCCGGCTGCCGCCTGGTGCGGGCGGCCCGGGACGGGAGGCCCGTGGGGCTCTGGGCGGACCGGGAGCTCGGCCTCCGCCTGTTCCAGGACTCGTTCAGCATCCCGAGCGGGGGGCACCGGACGCTCCAGGTGGAGCTGTGGCGCCCCGGGGCCTGGACCGGGAACAGCTCGGGGGGGACCTATCGCCTGACCGTGCTCTCCCAGCGGCCGATCCGCCCCGCCTCCCTCCGCATCGTCGTGCACCCCCCCGAGGGGATGCACGTCACGGCCACCGAGCCCCCGATGCGGGTGGAGGGCGGCGTGGCGATCTGGGAAGGGATCCCCTCCCGTCGCCTGGAGCTCGAGGCGTCGTTCGCCCCGCCGCTCGCCACGCGGCTGTGGCGGGACGTGGTGCGGTTCCTCTCCCGCCCCGCGATCAGGTTCTGACGGGTCGGGAGCGGCTCAGGCGGCCGGCGAGCGCCGGCGGCGCCCCACGTTCAGCAGGACGACACCGGTACCGAACAGCCCGACCATCAGCACCGCGCCGACGGAGACGTCCGTCCCGGTGAAGGCGGTGCCACCCGGCGCTGACACCACCTCGCCGGCCACGGCTGGGCCCTGGACCTCCTCCCCGCCGACCTCGGTGTCCACACGCCCCCCGTTGTTCCCCGGGGGAAGGTGAGACGCCGCGAACGCAGGCGATGCCGTCACCAGGACGAGCGCGGTCGAGACCAACAGCAACCGCAGCAGCTTCAAGGTCATCCCTCCTCGCTGGCCCGAGTCTACGGGTCCATACCCCCATGGGCAATCACGCACACGGCGCAGGGGCGGTACGGGGAGGAACAGACGCCGGGCGCCCGCTCCGGGCGTGATCCGGCTCAAGGGGGGAGGGGACGGCCCACGGCGGCCGCCACGGCCCGGAGCTCCTCCGCCAGGCCCAGCAGGTCCTGGGGCGTGAGGGCCTGGGCGCCGTCGCAGAGCGCGTCCTCCGGGGAGGGGTGCACGTCGAGCATCACGCCGTCCGCGCCGGCGGCCACGGCGGCCCTGGCCATCGGGGCCACCAGGTCGCGCTTGCCCATCGCGTGGGAGGGATCCACGATCACCGGCAGGTGGCTCTCCAGCTGCGCCACCACCATGCCCCCCAGGTCCAGCGTGTTCCGGGTGGAGGGCTCGAACGTCCGGATCCCCCGCTCGCACAGGATGATGTCGGAGTTGCCCCGTTGGGCGATGTACTCGGCGGCCATCAGCCACTCCTCCACCGTGGCCGACAGGCCCCGCTTCAAGAGGACCGGCTTGTCGACCTGGCCGACCTCCTTGAGGAGGGCGAAGTTCTGCATGTTCCGGGTCCCGATCTGGAGGGCGTCGGCCCATCCCGCGACCAGCTCCACGTCCCGGGTCTCGAGGACCTCGGTGACCACCGGCAGGCCCGTCTCCTCCCGGCACGCCGCGAGGATCTCCAGGCCTCGCCGACCCAGCCCCTGGAACGAGTAGGGCGAGGTCCGGGGCTTGAACGCGCCGCCCCGGAGGATCGTGGCCCCGCTCCGTCGGGCGGCCCTGGCCGACTCCAGCGCCTGCTCCTCGGTCTCCACGGCGCACGGGCCGGCGATCAGCGTGACGGCATGGCGCCCCACCTCGGCCGTCCCGACCTTCACGGTCGTCGGGCGGGGGTGGAGGTCGCGGGCCACCATCTTGTACGGCTTGCCGACCGGGATCACCCGCTCCACCCCGGGCAGCTGGAGGAACGGGATGGCCTGGAACCGCGCCGTGTCCCCGACCAGCCCGATGATCGTGTGGACCTTCCCCCGGGAGACGAACGCCTCCCCCCCGACCTCCCGGACCTTCTCGGCCACCCGCTCCACGTCGGCCTCCGTGGCGTCCGGCCTCATCACCACGACCATCGCTCTCCCTCCCGTCACGGGGGGCCCGGGGAACGCGTGACCCCGGGCCGCTGGCCCGGGGTCGCTGCTCCTTCGGCTGGCAGGCAGCTACGCCGGGCCGGGCCCGCCGTAGAAGAAGAACCAGCCGAAGCCGTACCGCTGCATGTGGCCCATCATGGTTGCACCGCCGGGCGGCGATGGCAACCCGGACGGAGGCCGGCCGGGTTCGCCGCCGGCTCCCTGGGAGCCGCCCGTCCCGGTAGGATGCGGCGCCGTGGGCCTCACCGTCGTGGACCACCCGCTCTCGCAGCACCTCCTGACGGCGCTCCGGGACCGGTCCACCCCGCCCCCCGTGTTCCGGACCCTCACGAAGCGCCTCGCGCTGGCGCTCGTCCTGGAGGCCGCCCGGACCCTCCCCTCGACCGAGGTCGAGGTGGAGACCCCCCTGGAGCGGACGACGGGCCGCGTGCTGGCCGGTGAGCTGGTGGCTGTCCCCATCCTCCGGGCCGGCCTGGGGATGCTGGAGGCGGTCACCGAGCTCTTCCCCGAGGTGGCCGTGGGCTACGTCGGGCTGGAGCGGGACGAGGCCTCGCTGCTCCCGCAGTCCTACTACCGGAAGCTTCCCCCGGTGGCCGGCCGGCACGTGCTCGTCCTGGACCCGATGCTCGCCACGGGGGGGTCGGGGGCGGCGGCCTGCGCCGCGATCCGGGAGGGCGGTCCGGCGTCGATCCGCTTCGTCTGCGTGGTGGCGGCGCCGGAGGGGCTGTCCCGGATGGAGGCGGAGCACCCGGACGTGGCGATCTACGCGGCGTCGCTGGACCGCCGCCTGAACGACCGCGGGTACATCCTGCCCGGCCTGGGCGACTTCGGCGATCGGCTGTTCGGGACGGCGTGAGCTGCGGCGGGGCGGAGGCGCGTATAACGTGTCGGCGACGGAGAGGGAAGGAGGGGGCATGCGAAGGTGGTCCAGGATCCCGGCCGGGATCGCGGCGCTCGCGCTGGTGGCTGCGGCCTGCGGCGGCGGGCAGGAGGAGGCGGCGCCCACCGGCGGCGGGGGGCTCCCCGGCGAGGGCATGAAGGCGTGCCAGGTCACCGACGTCGGGGGGATCGACGACAAGAGCTTCAACGCGACGGCCTGGGCGGGCGTGCAGCGGGCGCAGGAGGAGCTGGGGGTCGAGGGAACGTACCTCGAGTCGCAGACCCAGGACGACTACGCCCCCAACATCCAGGCCTTCATCGATCAGGGGTGCGACGTCATCATCACGGTGGGGTTCCTGCTGGGCGACGCGACGAAGGAGGCGGCCAACGCGAACCCCGACCAGCCGTTCGCCATCGTCGACTTCGCCTACGGGGAGGGCGAGATCGAGAACAACAACGTGCTCGGCCTCACCTTCGCCACGGACCAGGCGGCCTTCCTGGCCGGGTACCTGGCCGCGGGGATGACCAAGAGCGGGAAGGTCGCCACCTACGGCGGGATCAACATCCCGCCGGTGTCGATCTTCATGAACGGGTTCTGGGCCGGCGTGCAGAAGTACAACCAGGACAACGGCACGGACGTGGAGGTCCTGGGGTGGGACGCCGCGGCCCAGGAGGGGACGTTCACCGGCGACTTCGAGGACCAGACGAAGGGCCGGCAGGTGACCGAGGAGTTCCTGGCCGAGGGAGCCGACATCGTCCTCCCGGTGGCCGGCCCGGTCGGCTTCGGCACCACCGCCGCCCTGCAGGACTCCCCCGAGGACGACTGGGCGGTCTGGGTCGACACCGACGGCTGCGTGTCGGCGTCGGAGTTCTGCCCGCTGTTCCTCACGAGCGTCATGAAGAACATGGACGTCGCGGTCTTCGAGGCGATCAAGCAGGTCGTCGAGGGGACCTTCGAGGGCGGGGTGTACGTCGGCACCCTGGAGAACGACGGCGTGGGCATCGCGCCCTACCACGAGTTCGAGGACGACGTGCCGCAGGAGCTGAAGGACGCGGTCGAGGGGCTGCGGCAGGGCATCATCGACGGCTCGGTCTCGGCCGACTACAACGACTACCTGTAGGGAGGAGGCGGTGCGGGGGGCGCGGGCTCGGGCCGCGTCCCCCCCGTCCGCCTGAGGATCGTCCGGTGCGCCTCGAGCTGCGCGGCATCACGAAGCGGTTCCCCGGCGTCGTGGCCAACGCGGGCGTCGACCTCACCGTCGAGGAGGGCGAGATCCACGCCCTGCTCGGGGAGAACGGCGCCGGCAAGACCACGCTGATGAACATCCTCTACGGGCTGTACCGGGCCGACGAGGGCGAGATCCTGATCGACGGCTCCCCCGTGCGGTTCGAGGGCCCGGGCGATGCGATCGCCGCCGGGCTGGGCATGGTCCACCAGCACTTCATGCTGATCCCCGTGTTCACGGTGACCGAGAACATCGTGCTGGGCCACGAGCCCACGAGGGGACGGGTCGGCTTCCTCGACCGGCGCCGGGCCCGGCGCAAGGTCGAGGAGCTCTCCGCCCGGTTCCGGCTGGAGGTCCCCCCCGACGCCGTCGTCGAGGAGCTGCCGGTCGGGGTGCAGCAGCGCGTCGAGATCCTGAAGGCCCTGTACCGCGAGGCGCGGATCGTGATCCTCGACGAGCCCACCGCCGTCCTCACCCCCCAGGAGACCGAGGAGCTGTTCGCCGTCCTGCGATCGCTCAAGGCGTCCGGGCGCTCGATCATCTTCATCACGCACAAGCTGAAGGAGGTGCTCGCGATCGCCGACCGCATCACGGTCCTCCGCCGGGGGCGGGTGGTGGGCACGACGACCCCCGCCGAGACGGGCGAGGAGGAGCTGGCCGCGATGATGGTCGGGCGGGCCGTGCAGCTCGTCGTGGACAAGCCCCCGGCGGAGCCGGCCGGACCGGTCCTCGAGGTCCGGGATCTCGTGGTCCGGGACGACCGGGAGCAGGTGGCCGTGGACGGCGTCTCGCTCGAGGTCCGGGCGGGGGAGATCGTGTGCGTGGCCGGGGTCCAGGGCAACGGGCAGACCGAGCTGGTCGAGGCGGTCACCGGTCTCCGCCCCGTCGCCGCCGGCACGGTCCGGATCCTGGGGAGGGACGCCACCCGAGCCGGCCCCCGGGCCGTGCTCCGGTCGGGGGTCGGCCACGTCCCCGAGGACCGCCAGCGGGACGGCCTGATCGCGACGTTCACGATCGCGGACAACCTCGTCCTGAACACGTACGACCTGCCGCCGTACGCCCGGTGGATCGTGCGAGACGAGGAGGCCGTGGTGGCCGCGGCCGAGGAACGGGTCCGGGCCTTCGACATCCGGACCCCCTCGGTCCGGCTGCCTGTCTCCACCCTGTCCGGTGGGAACCAGCAGAAGGTGATCGTGGCCCGCGAGTTCTCCCGGCCCATCCGCGTCCTGGTGGCCAGCCAGCCCACGCGGGGCCTCGACGTCGGCTCGATCGAGTACATCCACCGGCGGATCGTGGCCGCGCGGCAGGGCGGCGTGGCGGTGCTGATCGTGTCCTCGGAGCTGGACGAGGTCCTGGCCCTGGCCGACCGGGTGGCCGTGATGTACCGGGGAAGGATCGTGGACGTCCTGCCGGCGGTGCGGGCCAGCCGGGACCTGGTCGGCCTGCTGATGGCGGGCGCACGGCCGGGGGCGGAGGCGGCGGCCGGTGGCTGAGCTCGACGATCCCCACCGGGAGCCGGGCGGCGTCGAGGTCCTCCCCGAGCACGAGGAGGCCCGGGCCGCGGGCGAGGCGGTGGTCCGGGAGCCCACCGGGTTCGTCGAGATCGTCACCGGGCGGGGCTGGCGGGAGACCGTGCTCGTCCCGACGCTCGCCGTGTTCACGGCCCTCCTCGTGGGCGCCCTGATCATCGCGTTCACCGAGCCCGGTTCCCTGGCCGCCTGGGGGCGGGCCGGGCGCGACCCGCTCGGTGCGCTGGCGGCGTCGGCCCGGGCGGTGGGGGCCGCCTACCGGGCCCTCCTCACCGGGGCCCTCGGCGATCCGGGCCGGTACGCGGAGGCCGTCCGGAGCCGGGATCCCGCGGAGATCGCCCGCGCGCTCGGTCCCCTCTCCGAGACGTTCGTCGTGGCCACGCCGCTGATCCTCACCGGCCTCGCCGTCGCGCTCCCCTTCCGAGCCGGCCTGTTCAACATCGGCGGCGAGGGGCAGCTCACGGCGGGGGCGATCCTGGCGGCGGCCGCCGGCTTCTCGCTCACCTCGCTCCCGGGTCCCCTCCTGCTGGCCGCGGTGGTCGCCGCCGGGGCGGTGGGGGGCGGGCTGTGGGGGTCGATCCCCGGCCTGCTCAAGGCGCGCACCGGGGCCCACGAGGTGATCACGACGATCATGCTGAACTTCGTCGCCGCGTTCCTCGCGCTCTTCTTCCTCTCCACGGAGTTCTTCCGGCGTCCGGACCGGACCGATCCCATCTCCAAGCCGATCGAGGCCGCGTTCCCGCACCTCCTCGGTGGCTCGCTGCGGCTCCACGCCGGCCTCCTCCTCGCGCTCGCGGCGGCGGCGGCGGTGGCCTGGCTGCTCAACCGGACGACGATCGGCTTCGAGTTCCAGGCGGTGGGGGCGAACCCCGACGCGGCCCGGGCGGCCGGGATGAGCCCCTCCCGGACCTACGTGGCGATCATGGCCCTGGCCGGGGCGCTGGCCGGCCTGGCCGGGGCCAATCAGCTGGCGAGCGTGACGCCCAGCCTGACCCCGGGGTTCTCCTCCGGCTTCGGGTTCGACGGCATCACCCTGGCCCTGCTGGGCCGAGCCCGGCCGGTGGGGGTGGTCCTGGCCGCGCTGCTCTTCGGCGCGCTGCGGGCCGGATCCCGCAGCATGCAGGCCGCGACCCAGACGCCCGTCGACATCATCGTGGTGATCCAGGCCCTGGTGGTGCTGTTCATCGCGGCGCCGGCCATCGTGAGGGGGATCTACCGGATCGGCGCCCGCCCGGCCCGGGCGGCGGGGGGTCCGGCGTGAGCGCCGCGGCAGGGGTCCCCGTCGGGGCGGTCTCCGCGACCCGGGCCCGGGCCACCGGGATCTTCTTCCTGGTCGTGGCGGCGGCCATCGCGCTCCTGTTCGGCCTGGGATCCGGTCCCGGCGAGGCCCGCTTCGGCCTCAACCTGGGGGGCCGGGAGACGTTCGTGACCCTCCCCGACCTCGTCGTGCCGGTCCGGGCCACGGCGTTCGTGCTGGCGGCGGCCTGCGCCTTCCTGGGCGGGGTGCAGCTCACCCGGGGGTTCGGCCGCCGGACCAACCTGGTCCTCGGCGCGGTGATCGCCCTGTTCGTGTTCGCCTTCCTGGCCTGGGCGGCCCGGGGGGACCAGATGAACCTCCTGGGGATGCTCAAGAGCACGCTGCTCCGGTCGGTCCCCATCACGTTCGGGGCCCTCTCCGGGGTCCTCTGCGAGCGGGCCGGCGTGATCAACATCGCCATCGAGGGGATGCTGCTCTCCGGGGCCCTGGCCGGGACCGTGGCGGCGAGCGTCACCGACGACCTCTGGATCGGGCTCGCCGTGGGGGCCGTGGTCGGGGGCCTGATGGGCTGGGCCCTGGGGGTCCTCGCCATCCGCTACCAGGTGGACCAGATCATCGCGGGGTTCTTCCTCTACCTGCTGGCGCTGGGGCTCACCAGCTTCCTCTCGGCCCGCTTCCTGCAGCAGAACCAGCAGCTCAACAACCCCGGCCGCTTCCAGGAGCTCCGGATCCCCGTGCTCTCCGACCTGCCGATCCTCGGCCCCGTCCTGTTCGACAACAACGTCTTCGTCTACCTGATGTTCGCCCTGATCGCGGCGATCCACGTCGGGCTGTTCGCCACGACGTGGGGCCTGCGGGTCCGGGCGGTGGGCGAGCACCCCCGGGCCGCCGACACGGTGGGGATCCGGGTGCTCGCCACGCGGTACCGGAACGTGATCCTGGGGGGGATGGTGGCGGGCATCGGCGGCGCGTTCTTCACGCTGGGATCGGTGGGGCGCTTCGACGAGGGCATGACCGCCGGCAAGGGGTTCATCGGGCTGGCCGCGATGATCTTCGGTCGCTGGAACCCCATCGGGGCCTTCGGGGCCGCCCTCGTCTTCGGCTTCGCCGACTCCCTCCAGACGAAGCTGTCGATCCTCGGCGTGCCGATCCCCTCGGAGTTCCTCCTGATGGCCCCCTACCTGGCCACGATCCTGGTCGTGGCCGGCGTCGTCCGACGGGCCCGGCCCCCCGCGGCCGACGGGCAGCCCTACGTGAAGGAATGACCGGTCCCGGCGGCGACGATCCCGCGGAGCGGGTCCGGCTCGGCCCCTACCACGAGCGGGCCGGCATCGAGCTGCTCTCGGTCGGCCCGGGCCGCGTGGACGTGGCGCTCACCGCGGGCCCCGGGGACCTGAACGCCGCCGGGCTCGTCCACGGCGGGGTGATCGCCGGCCTGGCCGACACGGCGTGCGGGCTCGCCGTGCGTTCCGCGCTCCGGGGAGGTCTGGTCCAGGTGACCGCCCAGCTCTCCGTGGCCTACCTGGCCCCTGCGCCGGTGGGCCGGATCGTGGCCCGGGGGCGGGCCCTGCGCGTTGGCCGCCGGGCCGCGTACGCGGAGGCCGACGTCGAGGACGGGGAGGGGACCCTGCTGGCCCGGGCCTCGGGGACGTTCGTCGTGCTGCCGGAGCGGCGGGACTAGTACTCGACGTCGAGCGAGGCCATGACCTCGGGGAGGATGGAGAAGGCCCCGGCCAGCCCCATCAGCGTGCCCAGGTCGCCCGCCACCCGCAGCCGTCCGGACATGAAGGCCGAGACGGGGGAGAGCTCGCTCCTGGCCAGGGCCACCGCGGTGTCGTAGTCCTGGGTGACCGTGGCCTGCGGCTCCGGGACGTCTCCCAGCCCCAGGTCCACCCCCCCGTCCCGGATCCGGAGCCAGTACCGGACCTCCCCGTCGGGGGTGAGGATCACCTGCTGGAGCCGGACGTCCTTCCCCTGGATCTCCCGTGTGAACCGGGGGTGCGCGTTGAGGGCGTCGCGGACGGCGTGGGCCCACTCCTCGGACAGGAACCTCACGGGGGCAGCCTCCCTCCTCGCCGGTGCCGGGCCACTATAGCCCGCCCGCCGCGTTGCTCGTGTGGCTCCTGTAACCTCCTGCGCCCTTCCGTGGTCTGTTCGGATGGAAGGAGGTGTGAACGCGCATGTACGTGTTCGCGACCGTGATGCTGCTCGGTCTGGCCCTGGCCAAGCTCGTGGACCTGGTCCGGACGGCCTGGGAGATGCCCCGCGGCGGGCGCCTCCTCCTGGCGTTCGCCGGCGGGCTCCTGCTCACCTGGGTGACGGACTACTCGGCCTTCGCGGCGTGGGATCAGGCCTTCCGGGCCGGCTGGATGGGCCCGGTGGCCACCGGGCTGGCGCTGGGCGGCGTGGCCGCCTTCTGGCACGAGCTCCTGGACCTGATCGCCTCGACCGCGCGCCGGGTCCACGACCAGGCGACCGAGATCGAGACCCGGATCCCCCGCGCCGCGTAGCCGGGGGCCGGAGCGGGTACGGAGGGGCCCCCTTCCCCGGGGCCCCTCCGTCACCGCGTGCTCGCCCTCGGCATCTCCTCCCCGAAGACCTGGGGGTCGGTGAGGTGCCGGACGTCGTTCAGGAACCGGACACGCCGCCGCTCCCCCTCGACGACGATCGAGTTCAGCGACGTGTTGTCGGGGAGGAAGAACATCTCCTGCTCCAGGCCGAGGACGTGGCCGACGTAGGCGTTGATCACCCCGCCGTGGGCCACGACGAGCACCGGCCCGTCGGGGTGGCGGGCCAGGATCCGCTCCACGGCCCCGACCACCCGCTCCCGCAGCGCGTCCGTGGTCTCGGCCCCCGGGGCCAGGGTCCACATCGGCTCCTGATCCCGGAACCTGCGGACGAGGTCCTCATCGGTGGCCAGGATCTCCTCGAACGACCGGTTCTCCCAGGCCCCCGCGTAGGCCTCGCCCAGGTCCTCGTCCACCCCCAGGTCGATCCCCGTCCGGCGGACGAAGGGCTCGATCGTCTCCCGGGCCCGGCGGAAGGGCGAGGCGTACACCGCCACCGGACGGGGATCCATCAGGAGCAGCCGGCGGGTGAGGAGCTCCGCCTGCTGGCGCCCCGGCCCCGACAGGGGCGGGTCCCACTGGAGGCCCCGGGGCGTCCGCCGCATGTCGTCGGAGGAGGCCTCCGACTCCCCGTGCCGGATCAGGAAGAGGAGCCGAGGGGTGCTCACGGCTCCTCGGCCCCGCCGGGCGCCGCGGTCCCGGGGCGCCGACGCCGGCGGG
>DATLZP010000262.1:0-4988 GCA_035573935.1 Actinomycetota bacterium | reverse complement strand
CCCGCCGGTCGCCTCGAGGGCGTGGGTCCGGATGATCTCGCTGAACTCCTTCGCCTCGGCGCCGGTCGTGATGGCTTCGCCGGGCTCGAGATCCACGCCGATCTCCGCCGCATCGGGGGTCGCCGTGATGTGCTCCCGGGCGATCGCATCCCGGACCTCGACGAACCCCAGGCCCCCGGCGACGACCGAGCCCGCGCCGAACGCGATGAGGACGGCGCTGGCGAAGTAGCCTCCCCACCTGAACAGCTTCGACATGTCACCCTCCCGGATCCGGGGCGACCTCCGTGGGGGTCGCCGTCCCGATCACGATGCCGCGCGGCCCACCCGGAGCATGGGGCCGAACGGCCCGGACGGTCCGGTCCGATGGTCCCCGGGTCGGCGCCCGCTCAGCTCGCCAGGAGCTCGCGGAGGACCATCTGGAGGATGCCCCCGTGCCGGTAGATCTCGACCTCCGCCGGCATGTCGATCCGGCAGACGGCCCGGAACCCCACCTCGGTCCCGTCGTCCCGCCGGGCGGTCACCTCGACCTCCTGCCGGGGGCGGGGCCCCTCGGCCAGCCCCCGGACGCTGAAGGCCTCCCTCCCCGTGAGGCCGAGGGAGGCGGCCGACGCCCCCTCCGGGAACTGCAGGGGGAGCACGCCCATCCCCACCAGGTTGCTCCGGTGGATCCGCTCGAAGCTCTCCGCCAGGACGAACCGCACGCCGAGGAGGGCCGGCCCCTTCGCCGCCCAGTCCCGGGAGCTCCCCGAGCCGTACTCCTTGCCGGCGATCACGCAGAGCGGGACCCCCTCCGCCCGGTACCGCTCGGCGGCGTCGTGCACCGTCATCACCTCGCCGCTCGGCAGGTGCGTGGTCCACCAGCCCTCGGTCCCCGGCGCCAGCTGGTTGCGGAGCCGGACGTTCGCGAACGTCCCTCGGAGCATCACCTCGTGGTTGCCCCGCCGGGCCCCGTAGCTGTTGAAGTCGGCCTGCTTCACGCCCCGCTCGATCAGGTACCGGCCGGCCGGCGACTCGGCCTTGATCGAGCCGGCCGGGGAGATGTGGTCGGTGGTGATGGAGTCCCCGAGGAGCTCCAGGCACCGGGCCCCCTCGATGTCCCCGACGGGCGGGGGCTCCGCCGAGAGGTCCCGGAAGAACGGCGGCTCCTGGACGTAGGTCGAGGTCGGGTCCCAGGCGTAGAGGGGGCCGGTAGGCGAGGGGAGCCCCGCCCAGTGCTCGTCGCCGGCGAAGATCCGCCCGTACTCCTCGAGGAACTGCTCGGGGGCGATCGCCTCCTCCATCACCGCCCGCACCTCCTCGGCCGTGGGCCACAGGTCGCGGAGGTACACGGGCTCCCCCTCGGGCGTCGTCCCCAGCGGGTCGGTCGTGAGGTCCAGGTCCACCCGCCCGGCCAGCGCGTACGCCACGCAGAGCGGGGGGGAGGCCAGGTAGCTGGCCCGGACCTGGGGGTGGATCCGGCCCTCGAAGTTCCGGTTCCCGGACAGGACCGCCACCACCGCGAGGTCCCGTTCCTCCACCGCCCGGGCCACTTCCTCCGGCAGCGGCCCGGAGTTCCCGATGCAGGTCGTACAGCCGTAGCCCACCAGCCCGAACCCCAGCTTCTCCAGGTACGGCAGCAGGCCGGCCCGGTTCAGGTAGTCCGTGACCACCCGGGACCCCGGGGCGAGCGAGGTCTTCACCCAGGGCCGGGACTCGAGCCCCAGCTCCACGGCCTTGCGGGCCAGGAGGCCCGCGGCGAGCATCACGGAGGGGTTGGAGGTGTTCGTGCAGCTCGTGATGGCGGCGATCACCACCGAGCCGTGGCGGAGCTCGTACGCGTCGGTGCGCACCGGCGGCTCGCCCTCCGGATCGACGGGGCGCTCCGCGACCTCCGGCTCGGGCGCCGGGGCCTCCCCCAGCAGCCTCCCCACCTCGGTCGGCTCCGGGTCCGGCCCCAGCCGGTCCCGGAAGGCCTCGACGAACGAATCCCACACCCGGGGCAGCGGGACGCGGTCCTGGGGGCGCTTGGGGCCGGCCACCGAGGGCTCCACCCGGGACAGGTCGAGATCGAGCACCTCGTCGAAGACCGGCTCCGGGTCCTGGTCCGTGCGGAACAGGCCCTGCTCCTTCGCGTACCGCTCGACCAGGTCCACCCGGTCGCCCCGGCCGGTGAACACCAGGTAGCGGAGCGTCTCCCGGTCCACGGGCCAGAGGGCCGCCGTGGCCCCGTACTCCGGGCACATGTTGGAGAGGGTGGCCCGGTCGGCCAGCTCGAGCGTGGAGCAGCCCGGCCCGAAGAACTCGACGAACTTCCCCACGACGCCGTGCCGGCGGAGCATCTCGGTGAGCGTGAGGACGAGGTCCGTGGCCGTGGTCCCCGGGGGGAGCGCCCCCGTCACCCGGATCCCCACCACGACCGGCGTGGGGAGGAACATCGGCTGGCCGAGCATCGCCGCCTCGGCCTCGATCCCGCCCACCCCCCAGCCCAGGACGCCGAGCCCGTTGACCATCGTGGTGTGGGAGTCGGTCCCCACCAGCGTGTCGGGGAAGGCCACGCCGTCCCGGACGTCGACGACGCGTCCCAGGTGCTCCAGGTTCACCTGGTGGCAGATCCCGGCCCCGGGGGGGACGACCCGGAGGTTGCGGAAAGCCTGCTGCGCCCACCGGAGGAGCGCGTAGCGCTCGGCGTTCCGCCGGTACTCCCACTCGATGTTGATCTGGTAGGCGAGCGGGCTCCGGAACCGGTCCACCTGGACCGAGTGGTCGATGATCAGGTCGACCGGCACCATCGGGTCCACCCGGCCCGGGTCCCCCCCCGCCCGGGCGATCGCCGAGCGCATCGCGGCCAGGTCGACGACGGCCGGGACCCCCGTGAAGTCCTGCATCAAAACCCGGCCCGGCATGAACGCCAGGTCCGCCTGGGCCGGCTCCGGCCAGCGGGCCAGGGCCAGCACGTCCCGCTCCGCCACCTCCGGGGCGCCGGCCCGGCGGAGGAGGTTCTCCAGGAGGATCTTCACCGTGTGGGGGAGCCGGGAGGGATCTCCCAGCCCCTGCTCGGCCAGCCAGGGCAGGCGGTAGGTGTCAACGGGCCCGTCCGCGGTCTCGAGCCGGGCGCGGGCCCCCGCCAGGTCGGTCACGGGGCTCCCCTCCTTCGTCGTTTCCGGGTGGGACGCCGGAGCGGCTCCCCTCCATCGTCTCACACGGTCCGCCCGGGCCGCCCCGGGCTCAGGCCGGGTCCCGGTTCCCCCGGAGCTGCTCGATGGCGCGGCGGTGGGCCAGGCGGCTCTCCCGCCGGACCCGGGCCTCCCGCTGCCGTCGCTCCTGCTCCTCGGTCTCGGTGACGAGCGGGGGGACGGGCCGGGGCTTCCCCTCCTCGTCCAGGGCCACGAACACCAGGTAGGCGCTGGATGTGTGCGTCCGTCTGCCGGTGGCGAGGTCCTCAGCCTCCACCCGGACCCCCACCTCGAGCGAGGTGGTCCCCACGTCGTTCACCGAGGCCCGGACCGTCACCAGGTTCCCGACGTGGACGGGGTGGAGGAACGAGAGCTGGTCGATCGAGGCCGTGACGGCCAGGCCCCCGCAGTGCTTGAAGGCGGCCAGGCCGGCCGCGGTGTCGACCAGCTTCATGATCGTCCCGCCGTGGACGATCCCGGCGATGTTCGCGTCGGTGAGCTCCATCAGCTCCACCAGCGTCACCTGGGAGGCCGAGACCGGCTTCGGGGTGAGGTCCCACCGCTCCATGCCGAGCGCATCCTAGCCCGAGGCTCCGGCCCGGGCGGTACGATGCCGGGACCGTGCGACGCGTCCCCGCCGCCCGGCGGCGCCCGTCCCCGTTCCTCGTGGCCCTCCTCGTCCTCGCCGCCTGCGCGGAGGGAGGGCCGGGGCCCACCTCCCCGCCGCCGCCGTCGCCCTCCCGGCCCTCGCCCTCCCCGAGCCCCTCGCCCGTTCCCTCGCCGTCCCCCGGCCCGACCGCCTTGCCGTCGCCCCGCCTGGACCTCCCGAGGGGCTCTCCCACCTCGTTCCCCCGGGACCTGCCGGCGACCGAGGTCCCCACCGCGCCGCTCGTCCCGGAGGGGGCCCTGGTGGAGGGCGTCGTCTACCTGGCCGCCGACGGCCGGCCGGCCCGGATCGCCGTGGTGTGGGCCCGGGGCCAGGACCCCCTGGCCCGGGAGCTCGGCCTGGTGGTGTGGGCGCCGTTCGCCGAGCCGCCCCCCTGGCGGGCGGTCCACGCGTTCACCGATCGGCCGCGGGAGCAGGTCCTCGCCATCCGTCCCCAGACCGGGGACCTCACCGGGGACGGCGCCGACGACCTCCTCACGTTCGAGGAGACCGGCGGCACCGGGGCCTGCGGTCGGTGGCGGGTGCTGGCGCAGACCGAGCAGGGGATGGAACGGATCCTGGAGCGCGAGACCTGTGACACGACGATCGACCTCTCGCCCCGGGGCACGCTCCTCGTCCGGGAGGCGGTGTTCGCCCCCGGCGACCCCCACTGCTGCCCGAGCTCGGTCCGCCTCACGACGCTCCGCTGGACCGGGGAACGGTGGAGGGTCCTCCGGCGCCGAGAGGAACCGGCCCTGTAGGGCCGGGCGGACCGCCCCTTCCTCAGCGCACGACCTCGATCCGGCTGCCCCGGGGGGACTTCACGACCTCGATCCGGACCGGCAGGCGGATCGCGAGCTCCGGCACGTGCGTGATCACGCCGACGACCCGCCCGTCGCTCCCCAGCTGCTCGATGGCGTCCACCACGGTGTCCAGCGTGTCGGGGTCGAGCGTCCCGAACCCCTCGTCGAGGAAGAGGCCGTCCAGCCGGGCCCGCTCCGTGACGGCGAGCGCGCGGACCTCCTCGGCCAGGGCCAGGGCGAGCGCCAGGGAGGCGAGGAACGTCTCCCCGCCGGAGAGCGTCCGGGCGCTCCGGGCCTCCTCCCCGTTCCACGTGTCGACCACCGAGAACTCCTCCGCCTCGTAGTCCAGCCGGTACCGCTTCTCCGACAGCTCCGCGAGGCGGTCGG
>DATLZP010000261.1:0-4161 GCA_035573935.1 Actinomycetota bacterium | reverse complement strand
ACCGCCACGTCAGCCTCCGTGGACCAGGGTTCCGATCGGCTCGCCGGAGATCGCCCGGCGGATGTTCCCCTCCGTGCGGAAGTCGAAGACGATGATCGGCAGCTTGTTCTCCATGCAGAGCGAGATGGCCGTCGCGTCCATCACCTGGTAGCCCTCCCGGAGCACGTCCAGGTACTCGATCCGCTCGAAGCGGCGGGCCGTGGGGTCGAGGTGCGGATCGGCCGTGTAGACGCCGTCCACCTTGGTCCCCTTGAGGATGGCCTCGGCCCGGATCTCCAGCGCCCGTTGGGCGGCCGTGGTGTCGGTGGAGAAGTAGGGCGCGCCCATCCCGGCGGCGAAGATCACGATCCGCCCCTTCTCCAGGTGCCGGATGGCCCGGAGCGGCACGTACGGTTCGGCGACCTGCGCCATGTGGATCGCGGTCTGCACCCGGGTGGCCACGTGGAGCTGCTCCAGCGCGTCCTGGAGGGCCAGGGCGTTCATCACCGTGGCCAGCATCCCCATGTAGTCGGCCCGGGCCCGGTCGATCCCCGGGGCGTCCCGCCCCCGGAAGATGTTGCCCCCGCCCACCACGACCGCGGTCTGGACCCCGAGGTCCACCACGTCCCGGAGCTCCCGGGCCAGCAGCCCGGTGGCCTCGGCCGAGATCCCGAACGTCCGGTCGGGGGGGGCGAACGCGTCGCCGGAGAGCTTGAGCAGCACCCGCCGGTAGATCGGGTGCCGGCCCGCTCCGCCCCCGTCCGCCATCCCGCGCGCCTCCCCCGCCCGCGTCGCCTACCCGAGCCCCTCGCCCAGCTTGTACCGGACGAACCGACGCACGGCAACCTTCTCGCCGACCTTGGCGGAGACCTCGTCGAGCAGGCCGGCCACGGTCTTGGCCGGGTCCCGGGCGAATGGCTGGTCGAGCAGCACGTGGTCCCGGTAGAAGCCCTCCAGCTTGCCCTCGACGATCCGGGGGATCACCGCGTCGGGCTTCCCCTGCTCCCGGGCCTGGGCCTCCGCGATCCTCCGCTCCTGGGCGAGCGTGTCCGCGGGGATCTCGTCCCGGGACACCCAGGAGGGAGCGGCGCTCGCGATGTGGAGCGCCACGTCCCGCGCCAGCTGCCCGAAGTCCTCGGTGTTGGCCACGAAGTCGGTCTCGCAGTTCACCTCGACCAGGACCCCGACCGTGTTGTTGAAGTGGACGTAGGCCTCGATCCGCCCCTGGGTCGCGGTCCGGCCGGCCCGCTTGCGGGCCGACGCCTGGCCCCGCTCGCGGAGGATCTCCGTGGCCCGCTCCATGTCCCCGCCGGCCTCCTCCAGCGCGCGCTTGCAGTCCATCATCCCCGCCCCGGTGGCGTCCCGGAGGGCCTTCACCTGCTCGGCGGTGACGTTCACCGTGCTCATGCGTTCTCCCGTTCGATCTCCTGGCCGGTGCTCTCCGCGCCGGCCACCGTGGCGATGCCGCCGTTCGACCCGACCTCCTCCGCCGCCGCCGGCTCCGGGCCGGCCCCGGCCGGGGCCTCGGCCGTGGGCTCGGGCTCGATCTCGGGGCCCTCGGCCCGGGTGATGAGCCGCTCCCTCCCCTCCCGGCGACCCTCGATGATCGCCTCGGCGATGACCCGGGTCACCAGGTCCACCGCCCGGATCGCGTCGTCGTTGCCCGGGATCACGAGGTCCACCTCGTCCGGGTCGCAGTTCGTGTCCACGATGGCCACCACCGGGATCCCCAGCTTGCGGGCCTCGGTGACCGCGATGTGCTCCTTCTTCGTGTCGATGACGAAGATCGCGTCCGGGAGGCGATCCAGGTCCTGGAGCCCGCCCAGGTTGCGCTCGAGCTTCTCGCGCTCGTGGCGCAGGCGGAGCACCTCCTTCTTGGGCAGGAACTCGAAGGCGCCCCCCCGCTCCATGTCCCGCAGCTCGCGGAGCCGGTCCAGCCGCCCGGCGATCGTCCGGAAGTTCGTGAGCATCCCGCCCAGCCACCGGGTGTTCACGAACGGCATCCCGCAGCGCGAGGCGTGCTCCTCCACGGGCTCCTGGGCCTGCTTCTTCGTCCCCACGAAGAGCACGATCCCGCCCCGGGAGGCGAGGTCGCGGACGAACGCGTAGGCCTCCTCCAGCCCGGACAGGGTCTTCTCGAGGTCGATGATGTAGATGCCGGAGCGCTCCCCGTACAGGTACCGGCGCATCTTCGGGTTCCAGCGCCTGGTCTGGTGCCCGAAGTGGACGCCGGCCTCGAGGAGCTCCCGCCTGGTGACGACGGGCACGTCCCTCCTCCTTCCGGTTCCTCCCTCCGCCCGGTTCGCCCCGTCCCCGGCCCGCAACCTCGGGACCCCGGGGGCGGTCCCCGGACGTGCGTACTCGGCGCCCTCCGCGCCGGCAGGGCAGTCTACCAGCGGGAACGCGTGGGCCCCGGCCCTCGGCCCCCGCCCCCGGGCCCTCGGGACCGGCGGACCGGCTCCTCGGGGACGAGCGGCTCGGCGGCCAGCCAGCGGTAGGCGAAGGCCCCGGCGAAGCCCAGGTGCACGAACGCAGCCACGAGCGCGTACGCCCACGCGGCGAAGCTCGGGTTCACCGTGATCGTGCCACCCTGCGGAGCGAGCAGGATCATGAACGGGAGGGACAGGACCACGTAGAGCATCGAGAGCAGCAGGTGCCGGCTCCCCGGGATCAGGGCGGCCCGGGCGCTCCGGCGGACGGTCTCCACCAGGCCCCATCGCTGCCGGACCGCGGCGGCCGGCGCGTAGGCGAAGAAGAACAGGGCCGCCACCGGGGCCAGGATCGACGCCAGGAGGTTGAGGCCCGCCCCCAGGAAGCCGAACACGACGTTGCCCACCATCAGGATCCCCAGGCCGAGCACGGTGGTGAAGGAGGCCACCGGCCAGGCCCGGAGCCCGCGGCGGAGCCCGGCCCGCCCGGCCCCGCCCCGCTCCAGGGCCTCGACCAGGAGACCGGTGAAGAGCGCCACCACCAGCCCCCGGAGGGGGATCGAGGCCAGCGCGGCCAGCAACCCGGCCCGCGTGCCGAGCAGGTCGGTGGCGATCGCGAAGTCGAAGCCGGTGGAGATGGGCGGGATCGCCAGGAACGCCACCATCCGGGCGGGAGGGCCCTGCAGGCCCGCCGCCACCAGCCCGAACCAGAGCAGCGGGACCAGCAGGAGGGCCGGCACGCAGATCGCCGGGTGGGAGGCGGCCACGAACCCCCGGGCCAAGGAGCCGGGGATGGAGGGGAGGGGCGAGGGGAGCGCCCCCCGGAACAGCCCCCCGAACGGTCGGGGGGCGGGCTCGGAGGCGACCGGGGGGTCCGCCTCCGTCCCCCCGGGGGCCGGGCCGAGCACGGGGCGGTCCGGCGGCGGGCCTCCCCCCCGCCTGCGCCGGCGGCCGCTCACGGTTCGTCCTTCCCGGACGGGACCGGCTCCTCCTCGATGGCCGGTGGCCCCAGCCGGCCCGCCGCCCACCTCCCGGCCAGCAGGATCGCCGCCCCCACCGCCAGCACGGCCCCCAGGGCCGCGGCCAGCTGGCGGTCCAGGTCCAACCGGGTGGGGGAGGGGAGGCGGACCAGCGACCCCCGGGGGTCGTGCCGGAACCCGACCAGCCCGCCGCCCCGGCCTCCCTTCACCGCCACCACGACCTCGGGGCCCACCGCGAGCCCCCCCACCAGCCCCGGGCTGGGCTGGCTCTGCCAGCGGAGGTCCCCGGTGGCCGCGTCCAGGGCCACCAGCCGCCCATCGTTCAGACCGAGGAGCACGGTCCCCCCCACCACCACCGGGGCGCTCCGGATCACGCGGTCGTTCAGGGCGTGATCCCACTCCCGCGTCCCATCCGCCCCGTCCAGGCGGTAGACCTGCCCCTCCAGGTCGGCCACCACGACGTCGTCGCCCACGACCGCCGGGGCCGTCACCGGCGAGAGCAGGCCGTTCGTGCGGGCCCCCCACAGCAGCCGGCCCGTCCCGGCGTCGAAGGCCCGGATCGTGCGGTCGGCGAACCCCACGACCAGGCTCCCCCCCGCCACGGTCGGGGCCGAGGCCAGGCCGGCCCGCGACGCCGGGCTGAAGGACCAGGCCCGCTCCCCGGTGTCGGCGTGGAAGGCGCGCACCAGGGCCAACCCCAGCCGATCGTCCCGGACCACGGCGAAGACCGTGCCCCCCGCCACGGCCGGCGGGGCGGCCACGATCCCCCCGAC
>DATLZP010000260.1:0-3287 GCA_035573935.1 Actinomycetota bacterium | reverse complement strand
CCCCCCGGCGAGGTACCGATCGCGGAGCCCGCGCGCTTCCGCCGCTCCCGGCTCGCCTGACGCCTGAACCACTTGAGGACGACCGAGGCATCGAGGACGACCTCCCTCACCTTGAGTCCCGCTCCGCGCGGACGGCAGCGGTGGCCTCCTCGGGCGCGCCCCGGTCGCGGAACAGGGCGTCGGGGGCGCGGGCGGCCCTTCGGACCCGGGGCTCCGCGCCGGGGCGCTGGGCCGCGCCCAGCTCCCGCGCCGCCAGGCGCGCCAGATAGGCGCTCCGGCTCAGGCCCGCCCGCAGCGCCGCCCGGTCGATCCTCGCAAGCAGCTCGTCGTCGATGGAGGGAGCACCTTCGCCACGACCATGAGGATGTCCGGATATCCTCAGCCCCGCCATGGGGTGGGCGGCCGAGCCCGCGAGCTCAGGCCAGCGAGGGCATCCAGGCCGCGCGGCGCTCCTCGTAGGCGGCGATCTCGGCCTCGTGGCGGAGGGTGAGGGCGATGTCGTCGAGGCCCTCGAGGAGCCTGCGGCGCGCCTCCTCCTCGATCTCGAAGGCCGCGACCACCCCGGCCCCCCGGACCTCCTTGGCCTCGAGGTCGACCGTGAGCTCGACGCCGGGGTCGGCCCGGGCCGCCCCCAGGAGCCGCTCCACGACCTCCTCCGGGAGCACGACCGGGAGCACCCCGTTCTTCAGGCAGTTCCCCCGGAAGATGTCGGCGAAGGAGGGGGCGATCACCGCCCGGAACCCGGCCTGGGCGATCCCCCACACCGCGTGCTCGCGGGAGGAGCCGCAGCCGAAGTTCGGCCCGGCGAGGAGGATCGTGGCACCGGCGTAGCGGGGATCGTTCAGCGGGAAGGCGGGGTCCTTCCGCCGGTCGGCGAACAGGAACCCCCCGAACCCGGTCCGCTCGATCCGCTTGAGGAACCGGGCCGGCATGATCTGGTCGGTGTCAACGTCGGGGAGCCCCAGGGGCAGGGCCCGCCCGGTGTGGACGCGGAACGGCTCCACGGCTCAGACCTCCCTCGGGGGCAGCTCGTCGGGGGTCCCGAACCGGCCCAGGACGGACGTGGCGGCGGCCACCGCGGGGGAGACGAGGTGGGTCCGCCCCCCCGGGCCCTGGCGCCCCTCGAAGTTCCGGTTCGAGGTGGACGCGCAGCGCTCCCCCGGACGCAGGATGTCGGGGTTCATCCCCAGGCACATCGAGCAGCCGGCCTCCCGCCACTCGAAGCCGGCCTCCTTGAAGACGAGGTCGAGCCCCTCCTCCTCGGCCTGCAGCCTCACCATCGTGGAGCCCGGCACCACCATGGCCCGGACCCCGGGAGCCACCCGCCGGCCGGCCACGATGCCGGCCGCGAGGCGGAGGTCCTCGATCCGGCTGTTCGTGCAGGAGCCGAGGAACACGACGTCGGGGCGGATCTCGCGCATCGGGGTCCCCGGCTCGAGGCCCATGTAGGCCAGGGCCCGCTCGGCGGCCTCGCGCTGCCGGGGGTCCTCGAACGAGGAGGGATCGGGGACGGCCCCGTCGATGGGGACGGTCTGGGCGGGGTTCGTGCCCCACGAGACGGAGGGCCGGAGCTCGCGGGCGTCGATCACGACCTCGCGGTCGAAGGCCGCGCCGGGGTCGGTCGGGAGCGTGCGCCAGTCGTCGAGCGCCCGCTCCCACGCCCGCCCCTTCGGCGCGTGGGGCCGGCCCTCGAGGTAGGCGAACGTGGTGTCGTCGGGCGCGACCATCCCGGCCCGGGCCCCCGCCTCGATCGACATGTTGCACACCGTCATCCGGCCCTCCATCGAGAGCGCCCGGATCGCGGAGCCCCGGTACTCGATCACGTGGCCCACGCCCCCCGAGGTCCCGATCCGGGCGATGATCCCCAGGATCACGTCCTTGGCCGTGACGCCCGGGGGGAGCTCACCCTCCACCGTGACGGCCATCGTCCGGGGCCGGGCCTGGGGGAGGGTCTGGGTGGCGAGCACGTGCTCGACCTCGCTGGTCCCGATCCCGAACGCGAGCGCGCCGAACGCCCCGTGGGTGCTCGTGTGGGAGTCGCCGCAGACGATCACCATCCCCGGCTGGGTGAGCCCGAGCTGCGGGCCGATCACGTGGACGATGCCCTGGCCGGCGTGGCCCCGCGGGAACAGGGTGATCCCGAACTCCCGGCAGTTCCGCTCCAGGGCCTCCATCTGGCGGGCCGAGACCTCGTCCTCCACTGGCCCGGGGGTGGTGGGGACGTTGTGGTCCATCGTGGCGAGCGTGAGGTCGGGCCGGCGGACCCGCCGCCCGGCCATCCGGAGCCCGTCGAAGGCCTGGGGGCTCGTCACCTCGTGGACGAGATGGAGGTCCACGTACAGGAGGTCGGGCTCGCCGGGCGCGCGGCGCACGACGTGCCGCTCCCAGACCTTCTCCGCCAGCGTCCTCGGTTCGCTCACCGGGCCCCTCGTCGTTGTTCCGCTACGTGGAACTCAAGTACCATGATGCGGACGTGCGGAGGATACCAGAGGCGGCCCGCGAGGGGAACCCGGCTCCCCGCTCGAGCGGCGTCGGGGCGCTGGACCGCGCCGCCGCCGTCCTCGACGCGGTGGGGGCCGGGGCCCGCACCTTCACCGACGTCGTCGCCGCCACCGACCTGCCCCGCCCCACCGTCCACCGGCTCCTTCGAGCGCTCGTGGCCCTGGGGTTCCTCTCCCGGGAGGATGACCGCGGCTACGGGCCGGGGCCGCGCCTGCTCCGCCTCGCGGCCTCGGCGCTCGGCGAACCCCGGCTCCGCGACCTGGCCCGCCCGGCGCTGGAACGCCTGGCTCGGGAGACCGGGGAGAGCGCACAGCTCTACATCCGCTCCGGCGACCGGAGGATCTGCGTGGAGGCGGTGGAGTCCCGGCAGGAGCTCCGGACGATCGTCGAGGTCGGGGCCACGCTCCCCCTCGCGGCCGGCTCGGCGGGGAAGGTCTTCCTGGCCTGGGCCGGGGACGCCGAGCGGCTCGTGGGCCGGGCCGAACGGCTCACGCCGGCCACGCCCACGGGCGAGCGCCTCCGCCGGGAGCTCCGGGCCATCCGACGCCGGGGCTGGGCGGCGAGCGCCGGCGAGCGCCAGCCCGGCGTGGGTTCGGTGAGCGCGCCCGTGTTCGGTCCGGGCGGCGAGCTGGTGGCCGCGGTGTCGATCTCCGGGCCCGTGGCCCGGATGGACCGGGGGGCGGCCCGGCGGCTGGCGCCGCTGGTGCAGGAGGCGGCCCGGGAGGTCGCCGCGGGGTTGGGCGGCCCGACCTGAACCGGCCACCGGCTCAGGCGGTCCGCGACAC
>DATLZP010000259.1:0-2213 GCA_035573935.1 Actinomycetota bacterium | reverse complement strand
GAGCGGGAGGACCTGGAGGACCCCGCGAAGCTCGCCGCGATCGCGGGGGCCGCCGGCATGCGTCCCGAGGGGTTCCGCGAGCGCTACGGCTACCTGGTGGGGCTGGGGGCGCCGGCCCGCGGGTGAGGACGCCCGAGCCGGCGGCCTCGGAAGGCCCCCCGGGCGTCAGCCCCGGACCACGACCACCCCGTCAGCCCCGGACCACGACCACCCCGCGCATCTGCTGGGGGTGGATTGAGCATTCGTAGTAGTAGGTCCCCGGCTCGTCGAAGGCGAGGCTCCCGCTCGCGCCCACCGGCAGGTTGACCGTTCGGTCGCTCCCGTCGAGGAGGTGGACCTCGTGCGGGAAGTCGTCCTCGTTCGTCCAGGTGACCGTGGCGCCGGGCTCGACGACGATCGCCGCCGGCTCGAACCGGTAGCTCTTGGGCAGCGTGACGTGGGTGGTCGGTACGGGCTCCCCGGGGACCTCGAAGGGGGCGCCGTCGCCGGCGCCCCCTCCTGAGCATCCGGCGAGGACCGCCGCCGTGAGGGCCGCGAGCGCCCGCCGGATCATCGCGCCCCGCCCACGTCGGCGATCCGTCCCCCGGCGGTCGGTGCGCCGCCCCAGGCCACGACGCCGCGACCGGCCAGGGCCGCGAACAGCACGACGAACGCCAGGCCGTCCAGCACCTCCGAGATCGTGTGGGCGAACAGGAACTGGGTGATGTTCACGTGGTAGGTCGCGTAGGAGACCTCGGCCAGCGCGAACAGCGTGAAGCCCCACCCGAGCCCCCGGGCGCCGGACTCGAAGGAGCGGCCCGCGAGGTAGGCGCCGACGGCGAACAGCACGACGTGGACCGCGAGGAAGAACCCCCACGGGAGCCGGTTGATCACGTCGCAGCAGGGCTGGTCCAGGATCTGCGGTGCGGCAGCGAGCATCTGCGTCCTCCTTTCCCTACGGTCGGTCCCCGGTGGACCGTCCTCCGTCCCGACGGAGCGCGGCGGCGAGGAGCCCGGCGGTGCAGAGCGCCATCCCCAGGAAGGCGGGGGCGTGGGCGGCGAGCGCCACGCGCGGGTCGCGGGCCCCGCCCGTCGCGTGCGCCCAGGCGTCCGCGACGAGCCCGGCCCCGAGGAGCCCGCCGCCCAGTCGGAACGCCGTCCCCCCCAACACCCCTCATGCCGCGAACCGGTCGGCGAACGCCGCGAGGATGCCGTCGGAGAGCATGTCGGCCATCCGGAGCGCCTGGCGGTGCACCCGGTCGTAGGCGGAGACGTCGGCCGCGTAGTCTCCCGACAGACGCGCGGTGGCCTCGGCCAGCGTGAGGTCGAGGTGCTCGGTCATCATCGAGACCATCTCCTCCCGCGGCCAGAACTCGGGGTTCGCGCGGTGGAGGAAGCGGCCGATCCGCCGGGCGTTGTCGTACCAGCGGTCGAGGGCGTCCTGGAGCGCGGCCTCGTCGCCGGCCTTGGCGGCGGCCAGGACGTCGGCGGCGGTCGTGATGTGCTCCTCGAGGAGCGCGGTGAGGGCGTCGGCCGCCTCGTCGCCGTAGAACGGGCGGATCGCATCGCCGATGTCCGCCTGGTTCCGCAGGAGCCGCGCCACCGCCACGTCGAGGTCCGGCAGGTCGTGGGCCACGGAGACGATCACCATCCGGGTCCAGGTGACGTGGTCCTCCCAGAGCTTCCGCATCCGGTCGTGGAACCGCTGCGCGTCGATCCTCCGAGCGGCCGCCGGTGCCGCGGTCGTCCAGGCGGTCGCCCCGGCGAGCACCGTGAGCGTCGCGAGGGCGAGGGCCAGACCCCTGCCCCGAGGACGGGTGACCTTCATGTCCCACCTCCTCCGTCCGGCCCCGGCCCGACGCGGTCCCGTCGGGGGCCAGGGGCTCTAAAACTAATCGGCACTAGCGTTACGATATGGGCCTTGGGGCGGTGGGTCAAGGGGGTCAGGGCGTCGCCCGGGCGAGCGGGGCCGCCGCCTATACTGGCCGGGCCGTGCGCTACCGGGTCGACCTCCGTTCGGACACCGTCACCACCCCGTCCCCCGCGATGCGCCGCGCGATGGCCGAGGCCAAGGTGGGGGACGACTGGTTCGGCGACGACCCCACCGTGAACCGCCTCCAGGAGCGGGCGGCCGAGGTGACGGGCAAGGAGGCGGCGCTGTTCGTGCCCACCGGCACGATGGCCAACCAGATCGGCCTCCGGCTGCACGTCCGGGGCGCCGGCCACCTGGTCGT
>DATLZP010000258.1:0-4191 GCA_035573935.1 Actinomycetota bacterium | reverse complement strand
CGCCGGGCCGGGGCCAGGCCGATCGTGCTCACCGCCCCCGACGACGCCGACCCGGCGGAGATCCTCCGGCCGTTCGACGGCCTGCTGCTCCTGGGCGGCGGCGACGTGGAGCCCACCCGCTACGGCGGCTCTCCACACGCGGAGATCTACGGCGTCGAGCCCGATCGGGACGACCTCGAGATCCGGCTCCTCCGGGAAGCCGACCGGAGCGGGCTGCCGGCCCTCTGCATCTGCCGGGGGATCCAGGTGCTGAACGTGGCCTTCGGCGGCACCCTCATCCCGCACCTCCCCGACCTCCCGGGGCTGGGCGAGCACCGAGGGGCGTCCTACGGGTCCTCGGTCGAGCACCCGGTGAAGGTCGAGCCGGGGAGCCGCCTGGCCCTGGCCACCGGCCGGGAGGTGCTCACCTGCTCCTCCCACCACCACCAAGGGCTGGACCGGCTGGGCGAGGGCCTGGCCGTCGTGGGTCGGTCCGACGACGGCCTGGTGGAGGCGGTGGAGCGAGACCGGGGGTGGATCCTGGGGGTCCAGTGGCACCCCGAGGAGACCGCCGACCGGGACCCCGCCCAGCAGGCGCTGTTCGACGCGCTCGTCGAGCAGGCCCGGGGCTGAGAGCAGGCCCGGGGCAGAGGCGACCCCCCCGGGCTGAAGCGGCCCCGCCGGGGAGCCGTGCCTCAGCGCCCCGGCCGTGAGCGCCCGCGCCTCAGCGGCCCAGCACGGTCAGGGCGGCCCAGACGAGGAGCAGCACGGCCAGGCCGAGCGCCGCCCAGCGGACCCAGCCCGGCCTGCGGAGGTCGGCCTCCTCGTCGAACGGGTCCCGGTCGTCCCCCTCGAATTGACCCCCGGTCATGAGGTGCCTGCCTGGCCCTGCGGCTCGACGTATTGAATAATCGCTCAAGCCGCCGGCCCGACCGGGCGGCGGCGAGGAGAGGGGGAAGCGCGGAAGACATGGCCCGCACCACGCCACTCCTCTACGAGCGGCTGACCTGGCCGGAGGTCGAGGCGGCGGTGGGCGAGGACCGGGTCTGCCTGATCCCGGCCGGGACCCTGGAGGACCACGGGCCCCACCTCCCGATCGACACCGACGTCCGGATCGCGACCGAGATCTGCCGCCGGGCGGCGGAGCGGGCGCCCGACGAGGTGATCCTCCTCCCCCCCATCGTCCACGGGTTCACGCCCCACCACATGGACTTCCCCGGCCCGATCACGCTGGGCTGGGAGACGTTCGTGCGTTCCTGCGCCGACATCGGATCGTCGCTCGCCCGCCACGGCTTCAAGCGGATCCTGTTCCTGAACGGCCACGGTTCGAACATCCCGCTGCTCGACGTGGCGGCCCGTCTCATCGCGCTCGACCACCCGGACGTGCTGGCCGCCTCGGCCTTCTACCTCCAGAGCGAGGAGGGGATGAAGGTCGTGGAGCAGGTCCGGGAGTCGCCCCGTGGCGGCATGGGGCACGCCTGCGAGCTCGAGACGTCGATCTACCTGGCGATCGACCCCGGCGCCGTGGACATGGAACGGGCGGTGGACGAGTCCTCGTTCCCCGCCGGTCCCAACTGCTGGATGGACTGGACCGACGGTCCCCTCCGGCTGATGCCCTGGTGGAGCGCGATCAGCGAGACCGGGGTCCACGGCGCCCCCACGCTGGCCACGGCGGAGAAGGGCCGGCTGCTGCTGGAGGCGGCCGTCGAGGAGTGCCTGGCCTACGTCCGGGAGCTCCGGGGGAAGCCTCTGCCGGCCCGACGACGGCCGCGGGAGCGTCCCGGCGGGGGAGCGGGATGAGGGCCACCCGCTACGGACGGCCGCTCCCGGACGGCGGGTGCATCGGCGTCCCGGCCACCTCCACCCCCTGGTACAACCGATCGGAGGTCCTCCGATCGGTTGAGTGGTGGGGGGCGCGTGGGTACCGCGTGAAGCTCGGCGACAGCGTCTGGGCCCGCACCGACCACCTGGCCGGCGATCCCAAGACCCGGGCCCGCGACGTGGCGGCGATGTTCGCCGACCCGGAGGTGGACGTGGTCCAGTGCCTCCAGGGGGGGTACGGCGCCGCCCAGATCCTCCCCTACCTCGACTTCGAGGCCATCGCCGAGCACCCCAAGCCGTTCGTCGGGTACTCGGACATCACGGCCCTCCACGTGGCCATCCTGAAGGAGACCGGCCTGGCCACGTTCTACGGTCCCGGGTTCCTGGGGATGGGCGATCCGCAGCGGGGCGACTGGTCCAGGGACCGGCTGCTCCGGGTCCTCAGGGGGGAGACCACGGGCCGGTGCCCCGCGACCCGGACGACCCCTACGTCCGGACGATCCGCGGGGGGCGGGTCACGGCTCCCATCGTCGGGGGGTGCCTGTGGCTCCTCCAGCACGCGGTCGGGACCCCCTGGCAGCCGGACCTCGAGTGATGCATCCTGTTCATCGAGGAGGTGGACACCCCCACCACCCACCTCGAGGCCCACCTCGTCCACCTCCGGCAGGCCGGTCTGCTGGACGGCGTGGTCGGGGTGGTCGTGGGGCACATGGAGAAGTGCGACTGGCGCGAGGACCGACCGGAGTGGGCCCGCGTCCCCTCCCTGGAGGACGTGCTGGAGCAGCAGCTGGAGCCGCTCGGCGTGCCGGTCCTGTACAAGCTCCCGCTGGGGCACGGCAAGCACCTGGCGACGCTCCCGCTCGGCGTCACCGCGACGCTCGACGCCGACGCGGGGACCCTGACGATCGACGAACCGGCCATCCGGCCCGGTCCGTAGCCATAGAGGGAGGACACCCGGAGCGGGGAGGAGGCATCGCGATGGGGATGACGAGGAGCGCGAGGGTCGCCGCGGCGGCGCTGCTCGGCTCGCTGATGGCGCTCACGATGATCGGCGCGGCGTCCGCCCAGAGCCCGTCGCCCACGCCGGAGAAGCTCACGTTCATCGTGGGCCAGACGAACGACGTGCGGACGTTCAACCCGCTCAAAGCGATCGAGGCCCCGGAGTACGAGACGATGGGGGTGATCTACGACACCCTGCTCGGCTGGGACAAGGACACGATGGAGCCCGTCCCCGCCCTCGCCACCGAGTGGTCGGTGAGCGATGACGGGCTCACGTGGACGTTCACGATCCGCGACGACGCGACGTGGAGCGACGGGGAGCCCCTCACCGCCTCCGACATCGCCTTCACGTTCAACTTCATCCTGGAGAACAACTTCGCGGCGCTCACGAGCTACCTGACCTACACCGACGAGATCACCGCGCCGGACGCCACCACGCTGGTCTGGAGGACGACGAAGCCCACCACGCTGCCGATCGCCCCGCCGTTCATCTTCATCATGCCCGAGCACGTCTGGGGGGAGATGACGAAGGACGAGGCCAAGCAGTTCGAAAACTTCCCCGACCCCGTCGGCTCCGGGCCGTTCCGCCTGGTGGAGTGGCGCAAGGGCGACTTCTGGCGCCTGGAGGCGAACAAGGACTACTGGGGCGGCGGGCCCGTGATCGACGAGCTCGTCTTCCGCGTGTTCGGCAACGACGAGGCGATGGTCCAGGCGCTGCGGGCCGGGGAGATCGACATCGCGTACGGCCTCACGCCGACGCTGTTCGACTCCCTCCAGGGGGCCGAGGGGATCACGACCCACGTCGGGGCCGCCCTGGGCTTCACGCAGATGAGCTTCGGGCAGTGCTTCTGGGACGGGAAGCCCTGCCAGGGGGCCTCCCACCACCCGGCGCTCAAGGACCCGGAGGTCCGGAGGGCCGTGGCGATGGCCATCGACAAGCAGGCCATCGTGGACCGCGTGCTCCTGGGGTACGCGACGCCCGGCACGACGGTGATCCCGCCCGCGTACCCCTGGCACTACGAGCCGACGGCCGACGAGCTGATCCCCTTCGACATCGAGGGGGCCAACGCGCTCCTCGACCAGGCCGGCTACCTCGACACGGACGATGACGGCGTCCGCGAGATGCCGGGCGGGGGCGATCCGCTCGAGTTCCGGTTCATCGTCCGGACCGAGGACCAGAACAGCGTGCGGGCCGGACAGCTGATCGCCGGCTGGCTCGACCAGATCGGCATCTCCGTGCGCCCGGAGGCCGTGACCGATGGGAAGCTGATCGACCTGTGGCTGGCGAACGACTTCGACCTCTACATCTGGGGCTGGGGCGTCGAGCCGGACCCCGACTTCCAGCTCTCCACCTACACCACGGATCAGTGCCTGGTCTGGTCGGACACGTGC
>DATLZP010000257.1:0-2247 GCA_035573935.1 Actinomycetota bacterium | reverse complement strand
CCCGCCCCACGCCCCGGGCCCGAAGGTGCCGGACGGCGAGGGCCGCCATCCGGCCCGCCCCGACCACCACCGCGGTCCGCCCCTCGAGCCCCCCCAGCCACCCGTCCGCCAGGTCCGCGCCGGCCGCCACGAACGCGTCGGGCGCGGCCCCGATCGCGGTCTCGTCGCGGACCCGGCGCCCGGCCCGCAGGGCCGTGTGGAAGACGGCGGCGAGCGCCTGTCCCGCCGCCCCCTCCTCCCGGGCCCGCCGGTGCGCCTCGCGGACCTGGGCCTGGATCTGGGGCTCGCCCAGGACCATGGAGTCGAGCCCGGCGGCCACGGCGCCGAGGTGCTCCACGGCCTCCTCCTCCCAGTGCGCGTACAGGGGCCCGGCCACGTCGTCCGGGTCCACGTCCCGGCCCTCGGTCAGGAGGCGCTTCAGCGCGAGGAACCCGCCGTGGTAGGTCCCCACGCTCCCGAAGACCTCGACCCGGTTGCAGGTGGACAGGACGACGGCCTCGTCCAGGTCCTCGAGATCCCCGACGCGGCGGTAGGCCTTCTGGAGGGCATCGTCGTCGAAGGCGAGCCGCTCCAGCAGCTCGATCGGCGCGGTGCGGTGGGAGACCCCGAGCGCGAGGATGGCCATGACCCGTCCGGTGGGCATCGTAGCGGACGCCGCCGGCGGCGACGGCCGGCCGGACCGCGCAGGACGGTCGGCGCGTACCATCGGCCGGCCGGACGCGAGGAGGGAGCGATGGAACGGGGGAGGGCGCGCGACTTCGGGGTCCGGATCGGGCGGTTCCCGACCGGTCCTCGGAACGCGATCACGGACGTCCACGGGGTACGGGTGGGCCACGCCACCGTGGTCCGCGACCCGGGCGTGCGGACCGGCGTGACGGCGATCTTCCCCACCGCCGGCCTCCCCTGGGAGGAGCGGGTGCACGCCGGCACGCACGTGCTGAACGGCTACGGCGAGATGGTGGGGACCTACCAGCTCAACGAGTGGGGGATCCTGCAGACGCCGATCGTGCTCACCTCGAGCATGTTCATCGGCCGGGCCTACGACGCCGCCGCCCGCTGGATCGCCCGGCACCCCGGCACCGAGGAGGGCTACATGCCGGTGGTCTCCGAGTGCGACGACTCGTTCCTGAACGACGTGTGGAGCTGGCCGCTCGCCGAGGAGGACGTCTGGGGGGCGCTCGAGGCCGCCGCCGCGGCCCCCCCGGGCCACGAGGTCGAGGAGGGGTGCGTCGGCGCCGGCACGGGGATGCAGTGCTTCGGGTTCAAGGGCGGGATCGGGACCGCCTCCCGTGTCGTCCCCGAGGAGGTGGGCGGCTACACGGTCGGGGCGCTGGTGCTCACGAACCACGGGCGCCGGCCGGACCTGCTGATCGCCGGGGTGCCGGTGGGGCGGGCGCTGGCCGAGGCGGTGGAGCCGGGGCCGCCCGAGGGCTCGTGCGTCTGTGTCGTGGCCACGGACGCCCCGATGCTCCCGCACCAGGTGCGGCGCCTGGCCGTCCGGGCCGGGATGGGGCTGGCCCGCGGTGGCTCGAACGCGAACGACACCAGCGGGGAGCTGATGCTCGCGTTCTCCGCGGCCCAGGCCCTCCCCCGCGACACCGCCGACGGCACGGTGACGGTCCGGGCCCTCCTGGACGGCCGCCACGGGCCGAGCGTGTTCACCCCGCTCTTCGCCGCCACGGTGGAGGCCGTGGAGGAGGCGGTGGTGAACGCCCTCTTCCGGGCTACCACGACGGTGGGGCGGGACGGGAACACGCTGCACGCCCTTCCCATCGAGCGGACCGTCGAGCTCCTCGAGGCGGCGGGCGCGCTCCGCCGCTGAGCCGCCCCGATCAGCCGAACCGACGGGGATCGAACGGGCCGGGGTCCGAGGGGGGTTCCGCGCCGCTCACGAGCGAGGCGACGAGCTCGGCCGTCCCCCCGGCCAGGATCACGCCCTCCGACCCGTGGCCGGTGGCGGCGAGGAGGCCCTCGGCGACGGGCCCGACCAGGGGGCGCTCGTCCGGGGTGGTGGGACGCACGCCCCACCACGCCGCCCGGACCGCGGCCGATGCCAGACCCGGCACCAGGCGGATGGCCCGCCGCATGATCTCCCGGGGGACCTCCGGGTCGAGGAGGTGGTCGGAGAGGTGCGGCTCCCGCGAGGCGCCCAGCACGACGCTCCCGTCGGGGGCGGGGTGGAGGATCGAGCCGACGTCCGGGGGGACGGGCGCCCCGGCCAGGTCGCCCGCTCGGACGAGGGCCGGG
>DATLZP010000256.1:0-3574 GCA_035573935.1 Actinomycetota bacterium | reverse complement strand
GGGGCGGCGGGGGAGCCGGCCCGTTGCCCCCGGCCCGGCTCAGCCGCCGTCGGGGAGCGCGCCGGGCCGGGCCCAGGCCTCCGGCAGCTCCTCCCGCGGCCAGCGGGCCCGCTGCCGGGCGGCGAGTTTCACCATGAGCTCGATGGCCCGCGGATCCTCCGATCCCGGACGGGCCTCGATCACGCCGTCGGCCAGGGCTCGGTCCCAGACGTCCTGGCCCCGCTCGGTCCGGACGATGGTGAGCGTCCAGCCCTCGCTCTGCCCCAGGCCGCCGAAGGAGATGTCGGCGTGCTCGGCGGCGAAGTCCGGGCAGCGCAGGCAGCCCGGGCGGGTGTGGGCGTGCGCCTCCTTGAGGGAGAAGGTGCGCTCCTCACCGTCCCGCGTGTAGAAGAGGAGCTTCCCCTTCACGTTCACCCGGGCCAGCTCGTCCAGGTCGATCCCCAGCCGGCGCTGCGCGATCTCCACCATGAGGCCGTCGTAGGTGAACGTCTTCGAGCAGAGGAGCCCGAAGGTCCAGGCGATCTTCCGCCGCCACTTGTTCACCCGCCGGGCCTCGAGCGCTCCGGTGACGCTCGCCTGGCAGGACATCCCGACGAGCGCCACCCTCGAGAGGCCGAGCTCGGCCGCCTTCACCAGGGCCAGCGGGTTCGCCGAGTACGTGTAGCGGGAGCCGGCGGTGGCCAGCACCCCCTCTCGGTCCGTGACCACCGTGGGTTCCGCGTCCCAGGGCCGCTCGTCGGAGAGCCTGGACGTGCAGGCCCCGTCGATCTCCCCCCGCTCCAGGCCCCAGATCAGCAGGGCGGAGACGACCCCGCCGTCCTGTCCCTGGGCCAGGACCGCCGGCTCGGTGGCCCGGGCCAGGACGATGTCGCGGTAGGGGCCGACCACCTCCTGCGGGTCGCGGGTCCGGCCGAACAGCAGCCGGTCGATCTCGGGCTCCCACTCCCGGAACCGGGGGCAGGCCCGGGTGCAGATGTCGCACCCCCGGTCGCCGTGGGAGCAGACGTCGGCCCCGTCCTCCTGGAGCTGGACGGGCTTGTTGTCCTCGTAGCCCAGGACGTGGAAGGGACAGGCCACGATGCACGCCGTGCAGCCCGTGCACAGCCCCGTCGCCACGACCTCGTGGTACAGGTCCCGCCACTGGGTCTTGTCGGCCGACGAGGGCATCGCCGGCAGCATACACCGCGGCCCAGGTATCTCCACGTCAAGACATCTCGCAGGGCCCCAGGTCCGTACCATCCCGGACCCCTGGACCGGACGGGGTGGCGGCCCCGGAGGAGGTATCGGGATGCGGAGCTGGAGGATCGTGGTGGCGGCGCTCCTCGCGCTCGGCCTGCTGGCCGCGTCCTGCGGCGGGGGCGGCGGGGGAGGATCGCCCACGTCGCCCCCGGCGGGCGGCGGCGGCACCGTGGAGATCGGAGGCGAACAGGCCAACGACCACGGGTCCGAGGACGTCTCGGGGGCCTCGGGGTTCGAGCTGGAGGCGGACGACTTCTACTTCGCCCCCACGATCCTGCGGGGGACGGCCGGGGAGCGGCTCTCGATCGACGTGGTGAACGAGGGCAACGCGGCCCACACGTTCACGATCGACGAGCAGGGGATCGACGAGGAGCTCCAGCCGGGCGGCAACGCCACGGTCGAGGTCACGTTCCCCGACTCCGGCACGCTCGTCTTCTACTGCCGGTTCCACCGCAGCCAGGGCATGCTGGGGGGCCTGGAGGTCGGGTAGCGGCGAACGACGGCGGGAGGCCCGGCCTCAGATCGCGAAGGAGTCGCCGCAGGCGCACTCGTGCTTGGCCCGGGGGTTCCGCACGCGCAGGCCCCCGCCCAGGAGCGCCTCGTCCAGGTCCAGCGTGGATCCCGCGACGATCGGGGCGCTCGCCGGGTCGATGAGCACCCGGACGCCGTGGGCCTCCACGACGTGGTCGTCCGGCCGAGGCCCGTCGGCGAACCCTAGCTGGTAGGAGAGGCCGGAACAGCCGCCGGCCACGACCCGGACCCGGAGGAGCGCGTCCCGGCGGCCCTCGCGCTCGGCGAGCGACCGGACCTTGCGGGCGGCCTTCTCGGTCACGGCCAGGAGCGGCGTGGTCCCCACGTCCATCGTCCCCAGGATACCCGCCCCGCACCGGGAGCCACCCGGTCGGGTGCCGGGTCCCCGTACCATGGGGCCGGGATGCCCCGGAGGGACCTCTGCGCCGTGCTGCGGGCCGCGCTCGATCCGGCCCCCCGTCCCGCGCCCGGGCCCGGCGAGCGGCTGGCGGCCGTGCTCCTGCCCCTGGTGGACGGGCCCCGACCCCGGGTCATCTTCACCCGTCGGACCGACCACCTCCCCCGCCACGCCGGCGAGATCTCGTTCCCCGGGGGGTTGGCCGACCCCGGGGACGCCGACCTCCTGGCCACGGCCCTCCGGGAGTCGGAGGAGGAGCTGGGCCTGCCCCGGGACCTGGTGGACGTCCCCGGCGCGCTGCCGGCGGTCCACACGACCGTGAGCGGGATCCTCGTGGTGCCGTTCGTGGGCATCCTGGAGCGACGCCCCGACCTCGTGGTGAGCGAGGCCGAGATCGCGGAGGTCCTGGAGTTCCCCCTCGCGGAGCTGGCCGCCCGTCGGGCCGACGTGCGCTGGCCGGTGGGGGAGCACGTCTACCGGGGGCAGGCGTTCGAGATGCCGGGGGCCACGATCTGGGGCCTCACCGCCCGGGTCCTGGACGAGCTCCTCCACCTCCTGGGGAGGGAGGCCCCCTGGGCGGTGGAGCCGTGACCGCGACCCGGCCCGACGACCGCGAGCTCCGGGCGCTGCTGGGGGAGGCCCGCACGATCGCCGTGGTCGGTCTGTCGTCGAAGCCGTGGCGGCCGTCGCACCGGGTAGCGGCCTACCTCCGCCGCCGCGGCTACCGGATCGTCCCGGTGAACCCCCACGAGGAGGAGGTGTTCGGGGAACGGGCCTACCCCACGCTCCTCGACGTGCCGGCCGACGTCCGGATCGACGTCGTCGACGTCTTCCGCCGCCCCGAGGCCACGCCCGAGGTGGCCCGCCAGGCGGTCGCGGCGGGGGCCCGGGTCCTCTGGCTGCAGACCGGCATCGTGAACGAGGAGGCGGCGGCGATCGCGGAGGCCGCGGGGCTGCGGGTCATCATGGGGGCGTGCCTCCAGGAGGAGCTGCTCCGGCTGGACGAGGAGGCCGCGGCGATGGGGGAGGGATGAGATGCAGAGGTGGGAGTACTTCGTCGCTCCGCTGCTCGAGCACAACCCGGGGGAGATCCTGAACACGTTCGGGGAGGACGGCTGGGAGCTCGTCTCCGTGCTCCAGATCGAGAACCCGATGGGCGGGCGCTCCCTGGTGGCCTACCTGAAGCGGCCGAAGGCCTGATCGACCGTCGGGGCGGGGGCGTCGCCCCGGCCCGCCCACGCCCCCGGGCGCCTCAGGGTCGGCGGAGGCGGCGGCCGGACCACAGGAGGGCGGCCAGGAGGAGGCCGAGGACGATGACCGGGCCGAGCGGCCCCGTCCCCCGGGGCGGCGGCGCGGCGCCGGGGGCCCCGGTGGGGCCGGCGGTGGAGGGGCTCGCCCCGGCCGGCG
>DATLZP010000255.1:0-2287 GCA_035573935.1 Actinomycetota bacterium | reverse complement strand
CGGCCGGCGGTCGTCACGTTCGACCACGCGTTCCACGGCCGGACCCTCCTCGCGATGTCGCTCACGGCGAAGGTGATGCCCTACAAGCAGGGCTTCGGGCCGTTCGCCCCGGAGGTGTACCGGCTGCCCTTCGCCTACCCGTACCGCTGCCCGACGGGCGGGTCGTACGAGGGGTGCGCCGAGCCGTGCCTCCGCTACGCGCTCGACGCGATGCACAAGCACATCGGCGAGGAGAACATCGCCGCGGTGATCGTGGAGCCGATCCAGGGGGAGGGCGGCTTCATCGTCCCGGCCCCCGGGTTCCTCCGGGGCCTGTGGGAGTACTGCCGGGAGCACGGGATCGTGTTCATCGCCGACGAGATCCAGTCCGGGATGGGCCGGGCCGGTCGGTGGTTCGCCATCGAGGACGAGGGGGTCGTCCCGGACCTCGTGACGAGCGCGAAGTCGCTGGGCGGGGGCCTGCCGATCTCGGCGGTCACCGGGCGGGCCGAGCTGATGGACGCGGTCCACCCCGGCGGCCTGGGCGGCACGTACGGCGGCAACCCGGTCGCCGCCGCCGCGGCGCTCGCGGTGCTGGACAAGATCGAGCGGGAGGGGCTCCTCGAGCGGTCGCGGGAGCTCGGCGAGCGCGTGCGGGCCCGGCTCCGCGAGATGCAGGAGCGCCACGAGCTGGTCGGCGACGTCCGGGGGCGGGGGATGATGAACGCGATCGAGCTGGTGCGGGACCGCGGCACGAAGGAGCCGATCGACGGCGACACCGGGACCCGGATCATCCAGGCCTGCCTGCGCAACGGCGTGCTGTCGATCAAGGCCGGCACCTACGACAACGTGATCCGGCTCCTCCCGCCGCTCACGATCGACGAAGGGCTCCTGGAGGACGCGCTCCAGGTCCTGGACGAGGCCCTGGCCGGCGCTCGGTAGCCCCAGCGCTCGACCCGGGGCGGGCCCGGGTCGTGGTCGCCATCACGGATCCCGGCCCGCGGATCGGCTCGCTCCCGAACGTCCCCTCGGCTCCCCGGCGTCGGGGGGCGGGGGTCCGCTGCTACCTTCGGCTCGTGGACAGGCAACCGGACGCGAACGACCCCGACCCGGCCCAGGTCCCGACGAAGGAGCCCCGCCTCCGCTCGCTGGCCCGGCTGGCCCGGATCGACGTCCGGCCGCTCCGGGTCTCCCGCGACTTCAGGCTCCTGTGGACCGGCCTGATGGTCTCCGAGGCCGGCTACCAGTTCACGTTGGTCGCCACCTTCGTCCAGGTCTTCCAGCTCACGCGGTCCCCGGCGGCCGTCGGCGCCATCGGGCTGGTCGGGTTGGGGGGCCTGGGGTTGGGCACCCTCCTCGGCAGCACGGTCGTGGACCGGGCGGACCGGCGGACCCTCCTCATCTGGGCCCAGGTCGGGTTCATGGCCGCGACCGCCGGCCTCCTGGCCGGCGCGCTGATCGAGCGGCCGCCCCTCCTCCTGATCTACGGGGCCGTGGCCCTGATCGCGACCACCGCGGCGATCGACAGCCCCGCCCGCTCCGCGATGACCCCCCGCCTGGTGGGCCGGGAGCTGCTCCCGGCGGCCCTCACGCTGAACCAGGTGATCTGGAACGGCACCGCGCTCGTCGGCCCGGCCCTGGCGGGGATCGTGATCGACCGCCTCGGGCTGGCCTGGGCCTACGGGATCGACCTCGTGACCTACCTCGCGATGCTGGCCGCCGCGGTGGCCATCCGCCCGGTGCCGCCCCAGCGGGCCGAGGGGGCGGCCACGGGCTGGGCGGCCGTGCGGGAGGGGTTCGCCTACCTCAGGGGTCGGCGGGTCCTCCAGGCCACGTTCCTGATCGACATCATCGCCATGGTCTTCGGGATGCCCCGGGCCCTGTTCCCCGTCCTGGCCGCCACGCAGTTCCACCGGGGGCCGGAGGTCGTGGGGCTCCTGTTCTCCGCGCCGGCCGTGGGCGCGTTGCTGGGCGCCCTCACCGCGGGCTGGGTGGGGAGGATCCGCCACCAGGGAAGGGCCGTCGTCTGGGCCGTCGTGCTGTGGGGCGTGGGGATCACCGCGTTCGGCCTGGTGGGGGAGAACCTGTGGCTGGGGCTCGCGTTCCTCGCGTTCGCCGGGGGGGCCGACGTGATCTCGGCGGTGTTCCGGGGAACGATCCTCCAGCTCTCGGTGCCCGATGCCCTCCGGGGACGGTTGTCGGCGATCCACATCCTCGTGGTCACCGGTGGTCCGCGGCTGGGCGACCTGGAGGCCGGGCTCGTGGCCGCCGCGTTCTCCCCGCAGGTCTCGGTGGTCTCCGGAGGGCT
>DATLZP010000254.1:0-3524 GCA_035573935.1 Actinomycetota bacterium | reverse complement strand
CCGCACCGCTTCCTCCTCCCGGTCCCCGCCTCAGCCCTGCCGGCTCGGGTAGAGCGCCCCCGCCTGGTACGCGCCGCCGTGGGCCTCGTGGTAGCGCTCGTGGGCCTCCCGATCCCAGATCTCGAGCCGGTCGGACACCCCCACCACCACGACCTCCTTGCGGATCCCCACCTGGGCCCGCAGGCGCTGCGGCACGACCAGGCGCCCCTGGGCGTCGAGCTCCACGGGCTCCGCGTTGCCGAAGAACATCCGGGCGTAGGCCCGCCCGTCGGGGTCGGAGAGGGGGACGCTCCGGACCTCCTCCGCCCGGGCCTCCCACTCGACCCTGGGGAAGCAGAAGAGGCAGCCGTCCTGCCCCAGCGTGAGGTAGGCGCCATCGGCCAGCGCCTCCCGGAACCGGGCGGGGAGCGAGATCCGCCCCTTCGGGTCGAGTTGGTAGCAGTGCGTGCCGAGGAGCTCGGTCACGCCCTCCCCTCCTCCTCCACTTAGGGCCACTTTTATGCCACTATTACTCCACCCGGTCAAGCGAGCGGAGCGAGGAAGGACGGCGCGGCGACGGGCGCCCGATCGAAGGAGGTGGAGCGGAGGGTGCAGCTAGCCCGGGGCGCTCAGGCCAGGAACGGTTCCCAGGCCGGCTCGACCTTGCCCAGGGAGAGCCGGAACCCGTCGGCGGGGGCGAACGGCTGGCGGGCCAGGCGGAGGCCGGCCTCCTGCGGGAGGCGGTTCTCCTTCCTGGCGTTGCACCGGCGGCAGGAGGCCACCACGTTCTCCCAGACGTGGAGCCCGCCCCGGGACCGGGGGACGACGTGGTCCAGGTTCTCGGCCTGCGCCCCGCAGTACTGGCAGGTCCAACCGTCGCGGGCGAAGACCGCCCGGCGGGTGAGCGGGGCCCGGGCCCGGAACGGGACCCGCACGAAGTACCGGAGCCGGACCACCGAGGGGGCCTCCACCTCGAGGCGCTCCGAGCGGAAGACCTGCCCGTCGGGGACCAGCACGTCGGCCTTGTCCTTGAGCACGAGGAGCACCGCCCGCCGGGCCGTGATCACGGCGAGCGGTTGGTGCGTGGCGTTGAGGACGAGCGCTCTTCCCATCGGGCCCTGGAGCCGAGTATACGGCCCGACCTGGGCGCATCGGCCGGACCGATCTTCCCGGGGGTGCTTGCATCGGAGGGATGACACTGATGTGATTCGGGCCTGAGGGCGGCGGCCGGGGCCGAGCCCACGGATCGGATGCCTGGAAGTAGCGAAAAAGGGGCCGCGCGGGGCGTCCGAACACCCCGCTGGGCTCGGCCCCGGCCGCCGCTCCCGCCCCTCCCCCCGTCCCGCTGATCCCCCGCCCCGCGGGGAACCGTCGTCCCCTCCTCCGCGTCGGACGCAGGGAACCGTAGGGGCGGTTCGACCGTACGCCTCGATAAGATGGGTGCTCCGGCCCGGGGAGGTGGTCGTGGACGCGCGTGAGCGGACCGAGGAATGGCAGCGCTTCGCGGAGCGGTTCCACGACATCGAGGAGAACGTCGAGCGGGTCGTCCGGGGCAAGGAGCACGAGATCCGACTGGCCCTCGTGGCCCTGGTGGCCGAGGGCCACGTGCTGATCGAGGACGTCCCCGGGGTGGGCAAGACGATGCTGGCCAAGGCCATCGCCCGGTCGATCGACTGCTCGTTCCGGCGGATCCAGTTCACCCCCGACCTGCTCCCCACCGACATCACGGGGGTGAACGTCTTCAACCAGGAGCGGGGCGACTTCGAGTTCAAGCCGGGGGCGATCTTCGCCAACATCGTGCTGGGGGATGAGATCAACCGGGCCAGCCCCAAGACCCAGTCGGCGCTGCTGGAGTCGATGGAGGAGCGTCAGGTGACGGTGGACACCGTCACCTACCAGCTCGGCACGCCGTTCATGGTGATCGCCACGCAGAACCCGATCGAGCACGAGGGGACGTACCCGCTCCCGGAGGCCCAGCTCGACCGGTTCATGATGCGGCTGTCGATCGGCTACCCCGCCGTGGAGGTGGAGACCGACATCCTGACCACGCACGGGACGACCTCGCCCCTCGAGGAGATCGAGCCGGTGGCCGATGCCCCCACCGTGGCCGGGATGATCGCCCAGGCCCGCCAGGTCCACGTGGCCCCGGCCGTCCGCCGCTACATCGTCGACCTGGTGGAGGCGACGCGTCGCCACGCCGACCTGTACCTGGGGGCGAGCCCCCGGGCGTCGATCATGCTGCTCCGGGCCTCCCGGGCCCTGGCCGCGTCGCGGGAGCGCGACTACGTGATCCCCGACGACGTGAAGGAGCTCGCCCTCCCCGTGCTGTCGCACCGGGTGATCGTCACCGCCGACGCCGTGATGGGCGGGCGCTCCGGCCCGGCGATCCTCCACGAGCTGCTGGACGAGGTGCCGGTCCCGGTGACCGGCAAGGCCTGATGCCCTCGGGGCGAGGCCTCGTCGTCGTCCTGGCCGGCCTCGCCCTGTGGCTCGCCGCCCGGGTCGTCGGCTCGCCCGTGATGCACATGGTGGCCGCCGGGCTCGTGGCCCTGCCCTTCGCCGCCGTGCTGTTCGCCCGGTGGGGGCGGCAGCGCCTGGAGGCCGAGCGGAGGCTCTCCGATGTGCGGGTCCAGCCCTGGCACCGGGTCCGGGTCGACCTCGAGGTCCGGAACCGGGCCCCCGCCTCCACCTCGTTCCTGCTCCTCGAGGACCGCCTCCCGGCGGCCCTGGGGCGCCCGGCCCGCCTGGTCCTGGCCGGCGTACCGGCCCGAGGCACGCAGCGCGCCACGTACACGATCGTCCCCCACCTCCGGGGCCGGCACCGGATCGGGCCGCTCACGGTCGACGTGTCGGATCCGTTCGCCCTCACCCGCCTCCGGCTGGAGTTCGACCTCCTGGACGAGCTCACCGTCACGCCGGAGGTCGAGGACCTGGCGCTGGCCGACGGCGCGGTGTCCGGGTTCGGGACGGGCGCGTCGCGGGCCAAGCACCTGTTCCGGACGGGGGAGGAGTTCTACACGATGCGCCCCTACGTGGAGGGCGACGACCTCCGCCGGATCCACTGGCCCAGCGTGGCCCGGACGGGCGCCCTGATGATCCGCCAGGACGAGTCCTCCCGGCGCTCCACGGCGCTGATCCTCCTCGACGACCGGGCGGCGGCGCTGGGCGAGATCCACCGGCCGGGGTTCGAGAAGGCGGTCTCGGTGGCGGCCTCGATCGGGATGCATCTCTCCCGGCTGGGCTACGGGCTCCGGCTGGCCACCAGCCAGGCGCCGCCCCGCCCGGTCAGCGACGACGCGTTCCTCGAGACCCTGGCGGTGATCTCGCACAGCCCGGCCCGTTCCCTGGCCCCCGCCCTGGCCCGGGTGCGGGGGGCGGCGGCCGGCGACACGACGCTGGTCGTGGTCTCGGCCCCCCCGCTCCCCGGCGAGCTCACCTCGCTGATCCGCAGCGGCGCCGGCTTCGGCCCGAAGCTCGCGGCGCTGGTCCACCCGGTGGAGCCGGCCACGCTCCCCCCGGAGCGCCAGGCCCAGGTCGAGGGCCGG
>DATLZP010000253.1:0-3361 GCA_035573935.1 Actinomycetota bacterium | reverse complement strand
GAGGGGCGGAGGAGATCCCCGGGGGCCTGGGCGGGACGTACCTGGATGAGCGGACCGGGCGGCCGGTCTCCTACCGCGTCCGCCGCCTCCCCCTGGGGCTCGCGGCGTCGGCCGTGGCGGGGGCCGTGAGCGGGCTGCTCGGGGTGGGGGGCGGGTTCCTCAAGGTCCCGGCGATGACGCTCGGGATGGGCGTGCCCATCAAGGTGGCCGCGGCCACCAGCAACTTCATGATCGGGGTCACGGCGGCGGCCGGCCTCGTCGTGTACGAGCGGCAGGGGTTGGTGCAGCCCCTCCTGGCCGCGCCCGTGGCTCTGGGGGTGGTGGCCGGGGCCCTGGTGGGGACGCGGCTGGCGGCCCGCGTGCCGTCCCTCGTCCTGGCCCGCCTCCTGGCCGCCGTGCTCCTCGTGGTCGCCGTGCAGATGGGTCTGCGGGCGGTGGGCTAGGTGGGGAGGGCGGCCGATCCCGGCGAGCGGACCGTCGTGGTCCGGATCCTCCGCGGGGGGCTGTGGGCGTTCGTCGCCCTGACGGCGGTGGGCCTGGCGCTGGCCTGGGGGAGCGGGCTGCGGTCCCGGCCCGTGGCGCCGGGACAGGTGCTGGCCGCGCTGCTGGCCGGGCGGCCGGAGGGGTTCCTGGCGGCCGGGATCCTGGTGCTGCTGGGGACCCAGGCGGCGCGCCTGGTGGCCCTGGCGGCGCGGTTCGCCGGGGAGGGGGACCGGCGCTTCGCCGCGGTGGCCGCATCGGTGGTCCTGGTCCTCGTCGCGGGGACCGCCCTGGGCCGCTCCTAGGAGGTCCCGCGGCCGGCGGCCGAGGCCTCGGCCCGCACCCGGTCCGCGCCGGCCACCAGGCGCTCCAGGAGCTCGGCGAACACGGCGCGCTCCCGGGGGGAGAAGTCCCGCAGGAGCCGACGCATCAGCCGGACCCTCCGGCGGGAGATCTCGTGCCAGACCCGGCGGCCGGAGGGGGTGGCCCGGGCGGTCACGCATCGCGCGTCCCCCGGGACCGCCACCCGCTCCACCAGGCCCTCCCGGACCAACCGGTCCACCAGCCGCGTGGCGGTCGAGGGGTCCACCCGCAGCGCGGCCGCCAGGTCGCTCATCCGCGCCGGGCGATGGACGACGACCTCGAGGACGTCGACCTGGGCGGGATCGGCGACGGGCGAGCCCGGCGGGAGCACCTGGGCCCGGAGGGCGTGCCCGGCGCGCCGCAGCTCCCGCCAGGCCACGGCGATCCGGTCCTCGTCGCCCCGGGGGGTCGTCGCGCTCCGCATGATGCTTGTACGATACAACTTCTCGACCGGAGGTCGACGACGCGTGGCGGAACGGACGGCGCTCTCGGAGCGTGAGATCAAGGTGGTCATGGGGGGGCTCATGGCCGGGCTCCTCCTGGCGGCGCTGGACCAGACGATCGTGGCCACCGCGCTGCCCACGATCGTCGGCGACCTGGGCGGGCTCGAGCACCTCTCGTGGGTCGTCACCGCCTACCTCCTCACCTCGACCGCGTCGCTCCCCCTCTACGGGAAGGTGAGCGACCTCTACGGCCGCCGCGGCGTGTTCCAGGCCGCGATCGTCGTGTTCCTCGCGGGGTCGGTGCTCGCGGGGCTGGCCGGCAGCATGCTCCAGCTGATCCTGGCCCGGGGGGTGCAGGGCGTGGGGGGCGGCGGCCTGGTCGCGCTCACGATGACCATCGTGGGCGACGTGATCGCGCCGCGGGAGCGGGGCCGCTACCAGGGGTACATCGGCGCGGTGTGGGCGTTCGCGAGCGTGATGGGACCCCTGGCCGGCGGGTTCCTCACGGACCGCCTCAGCTGGCGGTGGGTGTTCTTCGTCAACCTGCCGGTGGGGCTGGCGGCCCTGGTCGTGACGAGCAGCGCGTTGCGGGTGCCGTTCGCCCGCCGACGGCACCGGATCGACCTCCTCGGCGCGGCGCTCCTCGTGGCCGGCGCGGTCTGCATCCTGCTGGTGTCCGTGTGGGGCGGGACGACCTACCCCTGGTCCTCGCCGGTGATCGCGTCGCTCGCCGGCGGCGCCGCGCTCCTCCTGGGCGCCTTCGTGTGGTGGGAGCGGCGGGCCGCGGAGCCGATCCTCCCGCTGGAGCTGTTCGGGGTCCGGAGCTTCTCCGTGGCTTCGGCGGCGAGCTTCGTCGTGGGGGCCTCGCTGTTCGGCGTGCTCGTGTTCCTGCCGCTCTACCTCCAGACCGTGCAGGGGGAGAGCGCCACCGGGTCGGGCCTCCTGCTGGTCCCGATGATGCTCGGGATCGTCGCCGCCTCGGTCACGGCGGGCCGGGCCATCTCCCGGACCGGTCGGTACCGGGCCTTCCCCATCGCCGGCATGGCCGTCGCCGCCGTCGGGACGTTCCTCCTCTCCCGGCTGACGGCCCGGGCCGGCCCCTTCGACGCCTCGTTCGCGATGTTCGTGGTGGGGACCGGGGTCGGCCTCACGATGCAGGTGCTCGTCCTCGCGGCCCAGAACTCCGTCCAGCACCGGCACCTGGGGAGCGCCACGTCCGCGATCAACTTCTTCCGCTCGATCGGGGGGACCCTGGGGGTGGCGGCGTACGGCGCGATGTTCGCCGCGGCCCTCCAGGCCCGCCTGGGCCGGATCCTGCCGGCCGGGGCGGGGATCCGCCCGGGGGCGCTGGTGGACTCCCCGACGGCGATCCGCTCCCTCCCGGCCCCCCTCCACGCCGCGGTGGCTGAGGCCGTGTCGGCCTCCCTGCGGACGGTGTTCCTGGCCGCCATCCCCGTGGTCCTGGTGGGGCTGGTGCTCGTCCTGGCCCTCCCGGAGGTCCGCCTCCGGGAGACCGCCCACGTGGGAGCGGGGGGGCTGGCCGAGGGGCTCGGGGAGGCGTCCTAGCCGGTCGGGGGAGGCCGGTGGGGGGACGGGTCCTCCCCGACCCCGGGGCCGGAGCGGTCGGTTGTCCACAGCTCGTCCACACCCCCTCCCCACGCATCGGGGCAGGTGGGAAGGGGAGCGACAAGGAATCTTCCACCCCCACCTGGGGATCCGGGTCTCCCCAGCGCTGTGCACTTCCCAGCCGGGGCCGGGGCCCCCTAGCCTCGGACCGATCGCGGGCCAGGGAGGGGGCATGGCGATCGTCGGGATCGACTGGCAGGAGCGGGCCCGGTGCCGCGACCACGACGTCGGGATCTTCTTCCCCGAGAGGGGCGAACCCGCCTGGACGGCGAAGCGGATCTGCATGGGGTGCGGCGTCCGGCGGGAATGCCTGGAGTACGCGCTGCGGCGGGGGGAGGCGGAGGGGATCTGGGGCGGGCTCACGCCGGCCGAGCGGCGTCGCCTGGCCCGGTCCCGCCGGGCCCTGGCCTAGAGCCGGAGGGGCCGGACGGGGGCGGCGATGGCCTCCG
>DATLZP010000252.1:0-2972 GCA_035573935.1 Actinomycetota bacterium | reverse complement strand
CCCCCGCCGCCCTCGGCCCGACGCCGCCGCGGCCCGACCCCCGCCCGACCACCGCTCGGCCCGCCCCCGCCGGGCTGTACGTCCACGTCCCGTTCTGCCTCACCCGCTGCGGCTACTGCGACTTCAACGCGTACGCGGGGCTCGGGCACCTCGCCGGGCGGTACGTGGACGCCCTCCGCCGAGAGGCCGACCTGGCCGCCCCGGCCTGGGAGGGTGACCGGTTCGTCTCCGTCTTCCTCGGGGGCGGGACCCCCACGACCTTGGAGCCGGCCGCGCTGCTCGGGGTCCTCGACGACCTCCGGGCCCGGTTCCCCCTGGAGCCCGGCGCGGAGGTCACCGTGGAGGCGAACCCCGACACGGTGGACGAGCCGTCCCTGGCGGCGCTCCGGGCCGGCGGGGTGACCCGCCTCTCGATGGGGGCCCAGTCGTTCGACCCGGCGGTGCTGGCGGCGCTGGAGCGGGTCCACGGCCCGGCCAGCGTCCGCCGGGCGTTCGCCGCGGCCCGGGCCGCGGGGTTCCACGACGTGAACCTCGACCTGATCTACGGCGCCCACGGGGAGACGCTCGCCTCGTGGCGGCGGACCCTGGAGGAGGCCATCGCCCTCGGCCCGGAGCACGTCTCGGCCTACGCGCTCACGGTCGAGCCGTCCACGCCGCTCGGCCGGAAGGTGGCCGCCGGGCTCGTGCCGGCCCCCGACCCGGACCTCCAGGCCGACATGTTCGAGCTGGCCTGCGAGCTGCTCCGGGACGCGGGATACGTCCACTACGAGGTCTCGAACTGGGCGCGGCCGGGGTTCGAGTGCCGGCACAACCTGGGGTACTGGGAGCGCCGGCCGTACCTCGGCCTGGGGGCGGGCGCGCACTCGGCCCGGGGGGACCGGCGGTGGTGGAACCTCCGCCCGCCGCCCGCCTACCTGGAGGCGGTCGAGGCGGGCCGGCTCCCGGTGGGCGGCGAGGAGCGGCTCTCTCCTGAGGAGCGCCGGCTGGAGGAGGCGTTCCTGCGCCTGCGGACGTTCCGGGGCCTCCCGGCCTCCGAGGTCCCGGCCGGGGCGGCGGCCGAGCTCCTCGAGCAGAGGCTCCTCTCCCGCTCCGACGGCCACCTCGTCCCCACCGAGCGGGGGATGCTCCTGCTGAACGAGCTCGTGCTGGCCCTGGCCGGCCCGGACCGCTAGGCGAGCGGGTCGAGGTCGACGTCGCAGCCCCGCCCGGTCGAGCCGAACGGGAACGGGAGCGGGTCGGCCGTGGGCTGGGTCGTGTCGGAGGCGTCCACCACCCGGGCCACGTCGTCGTCCAGCGCCAGCCGGGTGACGTGGACCTCGGTGGTCTCGGAGCCCGGCCCCTCGACGGGGTGGTTCGCCCAGGCCACGACCAGGACGGGGTCCTCCGGGGGGCCCTCGCACGCCACGGCCCCCCGGAAGCCCTCGTCCCCGCCGGTCCAGATGGAGAGCGGCTCGCCGGGGGGGAGGTCGGCCGGGCGGTGCCCGGGCGGGGCCACGGTGATCGGCGCGAGCTCCGGCCCGGGGCGAGCCGAGAACAGCAGGAACTGCGGCGTGCTGGCGGCCTGGGCCAGCACGACGAGCTCCTCGTCGCCGTCGGCGTCGAGGTCGGCCGCGTCGTACGGCTCGCACAGCACGCAGTGCTCGAGCGGGCCCCACCAGGCGTCGGCCAGCCCATCGCCCGTCACGTCGGCGGCGACGATCGTCTCCTCGGAGCCCTCCGGGCAGGACCCGTCCTCGCCCACCGGGGCGCCGGTCCAGGCGGTCCCGGACGCGCCGTCGCCGAGGAGATCGATCCCCCGCAGCGCCTCCACGTGGCAGAGGCGGAAGGGAAGGCCCACGTCCCGGCCGGGGCCCTCCTCGGGCGCCGGTGCCTCCTCCGGGGTCCAGGCGGGGAGGGAGGCCAGGGCGGACGGGTCCCGGACCCAGGTGGGGTCGTGGTCGTCCCAGCAGTCGTGGGTGATCCTCCGGAGGCCGGAGCCGTCGGCCCGCATCACGGCGATCTCGGAGTGGCCGGGCCCCGAGCCCCAGCGCCCCGTGCGGAAGGCGATCATCGAGCCGTCGGGGGACCAGGCGGGGGAGGTGTCGTTCGCCGGGTCGTCGGTGAGCCGGACCACGGTCCGGGCCTCGACGTCCAGGAGGTAGAGGTCCGAGTCGCGGCCCCGGATCACCTCGCCCACGACCCTCGATCCGTCCGGCGACCAGTCCGCGTCCACGATCCGGATGTCCCCGGGGGCCCGGTAGACCTCGCGGATCCCCGTCCCGTCCGCCTCCATCACGTAGAACCGGGTGGGCAGGGGGGTCTCCTCGGTCCGCGTCCCGTCGGCGGTCTCCCGGAACGTCACCCGGACGTCGGTCCGCATGAACGCGATCCTCCCGTCGGGCATCCACACGGGCAGCTCGCCCTCGGTGAGCCGACGGGGCGTGCCCCCCGTCGCTGGCACCACGTAGATCTCGCTCGTCATCCTCCCCACGGTCGTGCCGTCGGGGGCCGTGGCCTCCTCCACGGAGGTGGGGACGGCGAACAGCACGAGCCGCCCGTCCGGCGAGAGCCGGACCCGGTCGACGTAGATCCCCGCGCCCCGGGACCAGCCGGGCATCTCCGCGATCCGACGGGTCTCCCCGCTCGGCACCTCGGTCCGGTACAGGGCCCCCCGGTAGTGATCCACCCAGACGTAGAAGGAACCGTCGGGGGCGAAGGCCGGCCACCGCTCCGAGGGGATCGAGGAGCCGGAGCGGAAGGAGACCGCGCCGCTCACGAGCCGCTCCTCCCCGGTCGCCAGGTCCGCCGCGAAGACCTCGAGGCCGCCCCCGACGTCGGCGTACGGGCCGCACGGTCGGAGCAGGCGGACGAACGCCACCGTGCCCTGGGAGCCGCCCGCCACCGGGAAGACCCGCCGGAGCGTGCCGACGCCGAACACCGTCCCCCCGACGACCGCCACGCCGAGCAGCGCCGTCCCGGCCCGCCGGCGGGCC
>DATLZP010000251.1:0-5923 GCA_035573935.1 Actinomycetota bacterium | reverse complement strand
GGGGCGGGCGCGCGGCTCGACGCCGCGTTCGTCCGCCGCTGGATGGGGAGCTTCGCCGAGCTGATCGCCGCCTCGCGCGACCACCTCACCCAGCTCGACGCGGCGATCGGGGACGCCGACCACGGCGTGAACATGGACCGAGGGATGCGGGCGGCGATGGCCGAGCTCGCCTCGCTCGACGGGGCGTCGCCCGGCCGGATCCTGCACGCGGTGGGCCGCACGCTGATCCTCACCGTGGGGGGGGCGGCCGGCCCGCTCTACGGCACGGCCCTGCGGCGGGCGGGGGCGGCGCTCGGCGAGGCCCCGGCGTTCGGCCCCGAGGAGCTGCTGGACTGCCTGCGCGCGGCCCTGGACGGGATCCAGCGCCTGGGGGCGGCGGCGGAGGGGGACAAGACGATCGTCGACGCGTTCTCCCCGGCCCTGGGGGCGCTCCGGCGGGGGCTGCGGGGCCGCGGGGGGCTCCCCGCCGCGCTGCACGCCGCCCGGGCCGCCGCGGAGGAGGGGGCCAGGGCCACGATCCCCATGCAGGCCCGGAAGGGGAGGGCGAGCTACCTGGGGACCCGGAGCATCGGCCACCAGGACCCCGGGGCCACCTCGACCGCCCTGCTGTTCGAGGCCCTGGAACGGGCGGCGGAGGCAGGGCCCTTGGAGCCGGTGGGGAGGGACGGGTCGGTCCCGTGATCCGCTCCGTCCATCGGGCCTCGGCCGTCCTCCGGGCCCTGGGCTCGGGCCCGCCCCGGATGGGCGTGACCGAGCTGGCCGAACGCCTGGGCCTGGCCAAGGCCACGGTCCACGGCCTGCTCCGCACGCTCGAGGCCGAGGAGCTCGTCGAACGGGACCCGGCCACCGGCAAGTACCGGCTGGGCCCCGCCCTCCTCCAGCTGGGCAACGCGTTCCTCGACAACCACGAGCTGCGGGCCCGGTCGCTGCTCTGGGCGGAGGCGCTCGCCTCCCGGGCCGTGGAGGCGGTCCGGGTGGGGGTCCTGAACGGCTCCTCGGTCCTCGTCGTGCACCACGTGTTCCGGCCGGACGACTCCGTGCAGATCCTCGAGGTGGGGAACTCGATCCCCTGGCACGCCTGCGCGTTGGGCAAGGCCATCGTGGCCTACCTGGGGCCGGACCGCCGCGCCGCGCTCCTCGAGGGGCCCCTCCCCCGGCTGACGGGCCGGACGATCACGGAACGGTCCCTCCTCGGGGTGGAGCTGGAGCGCGTGACCCGGATGGGGATGGCCCTGGAGGACGAGGAGGCGATCGTGGGCGAGGGCGGGATCGCCGCCGCCGTCTTCGACCACCTGGGGGAGCCGGTGGGGGCCATCGGGGTGGCGGGCCCGGTGGAGCGCGTGTTCCCCGAGGGCCCCGCCGAGGGGCTGGTGGCCGCGGTGAAGGAGGCCGGCAGGGGCCTGTCCCGCGACATGGGCGCCGGGCGGCTCGCCGCCCGGGGCGGCTGAGCCGGCCCCGCACCGCCCGGCCCCCCCGCCCGTAGGATGGCGGCGACCCCGAACCGAGGAGGGAGCGATGGCGGCGACCAGGGTGGCGCGGGTCGTCTGGGAGGGCGACCTGCTCCAGGGCGGCGGCCAGGTCTGGACCGAGAGCAGCGACGTGCTGGTCGGGATGCCGGTCACGTGGGCCTCCCGCACGGAGGACCCGCAGGGCAGGACCAGCCCCGAGGAGTTGCTGGCCGCGGCCCACGCCTCGTGCTTCTCGATGGCGCTCTCCGGCGACCTGGCACGGGCGGGCCACCCGCCGGAGCGGCTGGAGGTGACGGCGAGGGCCACGTTCGAGAAGACCGATCCGGGATGGCGGGTGACCACGATGCGCCTGGAGGTCTCCGGCAGGGTGCCCGGTCTGGACGAGGTCGCGTTCGCCGAGGCCGCGGAGCGGGCCAAGGAGGGCTGCCCCATCTCCAACGCGCTGAAGGGCAACGTCCGGATGGAGGTGTCGGCCAGGTTGGGATCCTAGCCCGAGCGGCCGGGCGGGCATGATCCGGGCCGTTGCGGGGAACGTAGATACGTGTGGACGGCGGCCCTTCCCCGGCCGCCGACGCGGGCGCTCGGAGGAGAGGCCGAGCACCGGAGAAGGCGGGCCTCCGGCCCGCCTTCTCGCTTCGGCGGGGGCCCCGGCGGCGGAGCCCGGCCCGTCGGGACGCCCGGGCCTCGCCCGTGGGACGATGGGGCCGTGGCCGGGATCGACCTCCACGTGCACACCACGCGCTCGGACGGGACCTTCGCCCCCGCCCGCGTCGTGGCGCTGGCCCGGGAACGGGGGCTGGCCGGGGTCGCCGTCACCGACCACGACACGACCGACGGGATCGAAGAGGCCGCGGCGGCGGGGGCGGCGGCGGGGGTGGAGGTGGTCCCCGGCGTCGAGCTCTCGGCCGAGCTCGACGGGGGGAGCGTGCACGTCCTCGGTTACTTCATCGACCCCGCCGACCCCGGGCTCCGGGAGGAGTTCCGGCGTCTCCGGGACGGACGGGAACGCCGGGGGGAGCTGATGGTGGAGCGCCTCCGCGAGCTGGGGTACCCGATCTCGATCGAGCGGGTCCGGGAGATCGCCGGCCCCGCGCCGATCGTCCGCCCCCACGTCGCCCGGGCCATGGTGGAGGCGGGCATCGTCGCCTCGGAGGAGGAGGCCTTCACCGATCGGTTCATCGCCGACGGGGGCCGGGCCTACGTGCCGAAGCACGCCCTCCACCCCCTCGATGCCCTGGACCTGATCCGCCGGGCGGGGGGGGTCTGCGTGCTCGCCCACCCGGGGATGTGGGGCGGGCAGGCGCCGCTGCCCGAGGAGCTGATCGAGCGGATGGCCGAGCGGGGGATGGGCGGCCTGGAGGTGGACCACCCCGACCACACGCCGGAGCAGCGGGAGCGGTACCGGCAGCTGGCCCGGGCCCTGGGGCTCGTGGCCACCGCGGCCTCCGACTGCCACGGGGACCGGTACGACCCCGTGCGCCTGGGCTGCCTGGCGACGGACCCGCAGGTGCTGGCCGCGCTCCGGGAGCGGGCCGCCCGGTAGAGCGGCGCAGCCGTGGGCGGCGGCTGGGGAGGGAGGGGGTCCCTGGAGGTCGTCTTCCTCGACGTGGGAGGGGTCCTGTACCGGGACGACCGGTACGTGGAGTCGCTCCGCCGGGCCCTCCGGGAGCTCGGGGCCCGGTTCACCGACCAGGAGTTCGACGCGGCGTACGCGGAGTGCCGGGCGGCGCAGGCGGGCTCGTTCCGCCGCCACCTGACCGCCCGGTTCCTGGGGCCGGAGGCCGACCCGGGGGAGGTCGAGCGGCGGGCCGCCCGGTGGTGGCGCTACGGGCCGGATGAGCTGTACCCCGACGCCCGTCCGGCCGTCGAGGCCCTCCGGGCGGCCGGCTACCGCCTGGGGCTGATCGCGAACCAGCCGAGCCACGTGGCGGAGGCCCTCCGGCGGGACGGCCTGGAGGACGCGTTCGAGCTCCGGCTGGTCTCGGAGGACGTGGGCCTGGAGAAGCCCGACCCCCGCCTGTTCGCCCGGGCCCTGGAGCTCGCGGCCGTCCCGCCCGGCCGGGCGGCGATGGTGGGGGACCGCCTCGACCGCGACGTCCGGCCGGCCCGGGCCGCCGGGATGCGCGCGGTGTGGGTGCTCCGGGGCGAGGCGCCCGACGCGCCCACCGTGGACCAGCTGGAGGAGGCCGACGCGGCGATCGCCTCCCTCCGGGAGCTGCCGGCCGCCCTGGAGGTGCTGTGACCGGTCGGCGGGTGCTGATCGTGGGCGGCGGCTTCGTGGGGATGTACGCCGCCCTCGGCCTGGAGGGCCCGCTCGCCGCCCGGGGGGACGAGGTCCTCCTGGTGAACCCGGAGAGCTTCATGCAGTACCAGCCGTTCCTCCCCGAGGTGGCCTCCGGCAACATCGAGCCCCGGCACGTCGTGGTCTCCCTCCGGCAGGTCCTGCGCCGGACCCGCCTGGTCGTGGGGGAGGTGGAGCGGCTCGACCACCCCGCGCGCCTGGCCCACGTCCGCACGCCTGACGGCGCCCGGCGGGAGATCCCCTACGACGTCGTGATCCTGGGGGCCGGGTCCAGGTCCCGGGTCCTGCCCGTGCCCGGCCTGCGGGAGCACGGCGTGGGCTTCAAGACCGTGGCCGAGGCCATCTACCTGCGGAACCAGCTCCTCTCCCGGATGGACCTGGCCGCGGCCACGGAGGACCCGGAGGTCCGGCGGGCCGCCCTCACGTTCGTGTTCGTGGGCGGGGGCTACGCGGGCGTGGAGGCCCTGGCGGAGCTCGAGGACCTGGGGCGGGCCGCGCTCCGCTACTACCCGGGCCTGCGCCCGTCCGACCTCCGCTGGGTCCTGGTCGAGGCGGCGGACCGGATCCTGGGGGAGCTCTCCCCGGGGCTCGCCGGGTACGTCCGCCGGCGGCTGGAGGCCCGGGGGATCGAGGTCCTGCTCCGGACCCGCCTGGAGGAGGTCCGCGACGGCGTGGTCCGCCTGTCCGACGGTCGGGCGTTCCGGGCCGACACCCTGGTCTGGACGGCCGGCGTCCGGCCCCAGCCCCTGGCCGCCCGGTCGGGGTTCCCGGTGGACGGGGCGGGACGGGTGCTCGTGGACGAGTTCCTCCGGGTCCGGGGGGTCGACGACGCCTGGGCCGGAGGGGACGCCGCGGCCGTGCCGGACCTCATCACCGGCGGCCTGTCCCCGCCCACCGCCCAGCACGCCCTCCGCCAGGCGAAGCGCCTGGCCCGGAACGTCCGGGCCGTGCTGGCCGGGCGGCCGCCGGCCCCGTTCCGGTACCGGAACCTCGGCCAGCTGGCCTCGCTCGGGCGCTACCGGGGGGTGGCGGAGGTCCTGGGGCTCCGCCTGCGGGGCTTCCCGGCGTGGTGGCTGCACCGCAGCTACCACCTGCTCATGATGCCCACCCTGAACCGGAAGGTCCGGATCGCCGCGGACTGGACCGTCGGCATCCTCTTCCCCCGGGACGTGGTCCAGCTGGGCTCCCTCCACCGCCCCCGGGAGGCCTTCGAGCGGGCCACCGAGGGCTAGCCCGGCCCCTCCTCAGGGGTTCCGGTTCAGCTCCGCCGCGGCCGAGAGCGCCGTGTGGCTCCGCTCGATGTCGGGGAGCTCGTGGCCCCCGGTGAGCTCCTCCACGGCCCAGGTCACGAGGTCGCGGATCGAGATGATCCCGATGAGCTTGCCCTTGTCCACGACCGGGAGGTGCCGGATCTGGAGCCGGGCCATGTGCTCCGCCGCCTCGGCCACGTCGGTGGTGGGGGAGACCGTGTCGAGGTTCGTCGTCATCCGCTCCTTGACCTTGACCTGCTTCGGATCCACCCCGTCGGCCACGACGTTCACCAGGTCCCGCTCGGTGACGATCCCGGCCAGCTTGCCCCTCCGCAGCACGACGACCGAGGAGATCCGGTTGTCGTGGAGCAGCCTGGCCACGTCGGCGAACGAGTCGTCCGGCGAGGCCGTCTTCACGTCGGACTTCATGATCGCTCCGACCTGCATCGTGGCGTCACCTCCGGCGGACGTGGGAGGCCAGCCTACCGCGACCGGTCCCCGCCGTCCGGCCCGGGGTCGGTCCCCGGGTCAGTGGTCGCTCCGGCTCGTGAACCGGAACCGGTCGATCTTGAGGGCGGGCACCCGGGACGCGGAGAAGAAGAACTCGCTCGCCAGCTCGGTCTCCCGGCCCACCATCGACACGACGGAGAGCGCCTCGAGGATCGACTGCGTGAACCGGAGGTTCTTGACCGGGTGCCGCACCTCGCCATCCTCGATCAGGAACGTGCCGTCCCGGGTCATCCCGGTGATCGAGGACTCGATGGGGTTCACGACGTTCGAGTAGTGGAAGCGGGTGACGAGGAGCCCCCGGCGGGTGGCGGCGATCATCTCCTCGACCGACGCCTCCCCGGGGGCCATGAAGAGGTTCAGGGGGAAGGGCCCCTCGGGGTTCGGCGGGGGGA
>DATLZP010000250.1:0-10037 GCA_035573935.1 Actinomycetota bacterium | reverse complement strand
CGTCGTGCTGTGGCACCCGGCGCGGTTCGGCGTCCGCCCGGAGCTCGTGCTGAAGGCGGGGCACGTCGCATGGGGGGCGCTCGGCGAGGGGAACGCCAGCGTGGAGTGGGCGGAGCCCCGCCGCTACGGCCCGCACTGGGGAGCGACGGGGAACGCGGCCCCGGCGCTGTCGGTGACGTTCGTGTCGCGGGCCGGTCTGGAGACCGGGATCGCCGCCCGGCTGGGCAGCCGGCGACGGTTCGTCGCCGTGCGCGACACGCGGGACGTGACCCGCCCGCGCCTCGTCGCCAACCGGGAGGTGCCGCCGATCGAGGTGGATCCGTCGGACGGCACCGTCCGGCTGGACGGACGCGTCCTGGCGGCCCCGCCGGTGGACGAGGTGCCGCTCTCCCGTCGGTACCTCCTGGGGTAGGCCGCCGGAGCGGTCCGGAGCCCGGGGCGCCCCCTTAGATCGGCCAGCGGGTGTCGGGCTGGAGCCCCCCGAGGTCGAGCTCCCGCCCCTCCACCCCGCGGAGCCAGTTCACCGCGTTGGCCCCGAGGTGCGGCACGTGGTACCCGCCTTCCTGCAGGATCACCAGCCGGCGGCCGAGCCCGGCCACCCGGCGTCCCACCTCGTGGTAGACGGGCGTGGTGAGCGCGAGGTCGGCGATGGGGTCCTGCCCGTAGGTGTCGAACCCGAGCGAGACCACGACGACGGACCCCCCGTGGGCGCTGATCCGATCCAGGGCGCGGTCCAGGGCCTCCAGGTAGGCCTGGTCGGTGCACCCCGCCGGGAGCGGGATGTTCATCGTCGCGCCGGCCCCCTCGCCCGTCCCGGTCTCGTCCTCGTAGCCGGCGAAGTAGGGGTAGGCCCGGTCGGGATGGCCGTGGAGCGACACGTAGAGCACATCCCCCCGCCGATAGAAGATCTGCTGGGTCCCGTTGCCGTGGTGGTAGTCCACATCGAGCACGGCCACCGGCTCACCGGTCCGCCGCACGAGCTCCTCGGCTGCGATGGCCGCGTTGTTGAAGAAGCAGTAGCCGCCGAAGGCCGCTCGGGGAGCGTGGTGCCCGGGGGGGCGGCACAGCCCGTAGGCGGCGGGCTCCCCTCCGAGCACCAGGTCGAGGGTCGAGAGCGCCACGTCCACCGCCCACCGGGCGGCCTCGTACGTGCCCGGGACGATCGGGTTCATCGTCTCGAAGCACCAGTAGCCCAGCCTGGCCAGGGGGTGGACCGGCTCCCGAACCGGTCCCATCCCGTCCCGGAGGGCGGGATGGAGGATCGTGTCGGGGATCGCCTGCGGGGCCTGGTTCACGGTGCGCCAGTCCCGCCAGGCCTCCTCGAGGTAGCGGATCATCGCCGGGTCGTGCACCGCCTCGATCGGCCCGACCCCGTGCTCGGTCGGGGCCACCAGCTCGAACCCACCGTCCGCCTCGAGCGCGGCCCGGATCCGCTCGGCCCGTTGCGGGACCTCGTACATGGGGAGCGGCGTCCCGAACTGGACCTCCGTGTCCGGGCCGTGCAGCAGGTGCCTGGATGTATAGACGCAGCGCAACTCGACCTCCCTCCTCGACCGGTGGCAGGATACGGCCCGGTCGTCCGACACGAGGGGGTGCGCCGTGGACGGCGGTTCCGTGCAGGCACCGAGCGGACGCCTGTTCGTCCGGCAGAGCTCCGGCTTGGTGCGTGAGGTCAGCGTGGCGAACGCCCTGTTCTTCAACGCGGCGGCGTTCATGGGGACCGGCGTCGGCTGGTACCCGGCTTTCTACTCGCTGGCGTTCGTCCCGATCGGCGTGGCCGGGTTCACCACCTACGGCTGGGCGGCGATCATCGTGGGGGCCGCCGGGGTCTTCCTGGGGTTGATCTTCGCCTCGCTGTCCACGGTGATGCCGCGCTCCGGTGGCGACTACGTGTTCACGAGCCGCTTCATCCCGAGGATCGGCCCCTTCCTCGGATGGCTCGAGTCGTTCACGCTCGTCTTCGCGTCGCTCGCCATCGTCGCGTTCGAGGTGCCGGTCGTCCTCCGGACGCTGCAGATCAGCGGCAGGATCGTGGGGATCGGGACGGGGATCGACTTCTTCGAGCGGGCCAACGGGTGGTACGCCGAGGACGGCGTGATCACCGGGTGGCCGGGGTTCCTGGCCTCCCTCGTCGTCCTGGCGCTGATCTTCTGGGTGTGCGTGCAGCCCACCCGCCGGTTCCACAGGATCGTGACCACGCTCGCGGTCGTGGCCGTGGCGTCGGCGGTCACGATCTTCGTCTTCGGCTCGCTCTTCATCGACGCCCAGGCCTTCGCCCGGAACCTGCCTCGGTACGCCGACGGCGCGACGGTGGAGCAGCTCCGCCGTGCGGCGATCGACAACGGCGTCCTGGGGAACGGCGTGCAGGTCTTCAACTCCCTGTTCCCCTTCGTCATGGCGGTCGTCCTCCTGAACTACATCGGGTACCAGTACTCGGCCTACATCGCGGGGGAGGTCCGGGGGAACATCACGCGGGGGATCCTGATCGCGGTGCTGGGAGCGCTCGTCATCGCCGTGGTCACGAACTCCGTGTTCGTGGACGTCCTCTCCCGGAAGCTGGGGCTCGACGCGCAGCTGGGATGGGGGGTCCTGTTCTGGAGCGGGGACCCCAACACCCCCTTCGGCCACCCCAACACGCTCCCGCTCACGGCCACGATCTCCCGCCCGGGCCTCTGGCCGCTGTGGCTGCTCGTCAGCCTGGGGGGCGTGGTCTCACCCTTCGTGCTCTGCCCGGCCTACGTGAACTTCATCAGCCGGGTGGCCCTGGCCTGGAGCCTCGACCGGCAGGTGCCGGAATGGTTCGGGGACGTGAACGAGCGGCTGCGTGCGCCGCTGAACGCGATCCTCACCGCCCTCGCGCTCGTCGGCATCCTGACCCTGCTCCAGAACTTCCCGATCCTCCCCGACTCCCTCGCCCCGCCCGAGGGGAAGCTCAACCTGGTGGCCACCCTGTGGTTCAGCATCCTGATGGCGCTCCTCACGTGGGTGATGCCGGCCATCAACGCGATCGTCGCGCCGTTCTCCCGGCCCGACCTCGTGCGGAGCGCGCCCTGGCGCTCGTGGCTGCCGATCTTCGGGCTGATCTGGCTGGCGTTCGCCGGGGTCACCTACTGGTTCGCGGGGATCGACCCAATCCTCGATGCGATCCGGTTGGTGCTGCAACCGGGAACCGAGGAGACCCTCCTCGCGTACCTGAACCGGACCGGGATCACCTTCACGCTGGGGATCGTGGTGGTCGCCGTCGTGATCTACGTCCTGCAGTGGGTGAGGAACCGAGCCCGGGGGATCGACCTGTCGATGATGTACCGGGAGATCCCGCCCGAGTAACGGCCGGGTCGTACGCTGGCTCGGTGGCCGACGGGACGGTGCGCCTCTACGTCGTCTCGGACATCCATGCCTCGGAGAAGGCCTGGCGGAAGATGCTGAACGCCGCCCGGGTGCGGATGTACGAGGCCGACGCCGTCGTGTACGCCGGGGACCTCACCGGCAAGGCGATGGTCCCCGTCGTGGAGACGGGCCGGGGGTTCGAGGCCGAGGTGGTCGGGCGACGCCGGGTGGCCCGGACCGAGGAGGAGCTGGCCCGGCTGGAGCAGGAGATCGCGAACCTCGGCTTCTACGCGATGCGGACCACCCCCGAGGAGGTGGAGCGGTTCCGGGCCGACCCCGCCCTCCTCGAGGAGCGCTTCCACGCGGAGATCCGGGGCCGGGTCGCGGAGTGGATGCGCCTGGCCGCCGAGCGGATGGAGGGCACCGGCGTCCCCATCTACCTGATCCCGGGGAACGACGACCCCTACGAGATCGACGACGTGCTGGCGGAGAGCCCGTACTGCGTGAACGTGGACGGCCGGGTGGAGGAGATCCCCGGGGGCCTGCGGCTCCTGGGCTCCGGGCGGTCGAACCCCACCCCGTGGCGGACCCCTCGGGAGGTCCCGGACGACGAGTTCCGCGAGCAGCTCGCGGCGCTGGCGGAGGAGGCCGGCGACCCCCGTCGCACCGTGTTCCTCACGCACTGCCCGCCCCACGCCTCCGGGCTCGACACCGCCCCCCTGCTCGACGCGGACCTCCGGCCGACGGTCTCGGCGGGCGACCTCCTCCGGGGGCCGGTGGGCTCGACCGGCGTCCGTCAGGCGATCGAGGAGTTCCGCCCCCTGCTGGGCCTGCACGGCCACATCCACGAGTCGGGGGGCGAGGCCCGGGTGGGGGAGACGCTGTGCCTGAACCCCGGGAGCGAGGCGGCCTTCGGGATCCTCCGGGGCTACCTCGTGGACGTGGGTCCCGACGGGGTGGAGCGGGCCTTCCGGGTAGAGGGGTAGCGGTGGCGGACGCTCCCCTCCCCCAGCAGGACGAGGCGCTCCGCGAGGGCCTCGAGCTCGTGCGTGGGGCGGAGGCCGAGGGGATCCCCCTCCGCCTGATCGGGGGGCTCGCCGTCCGCGTGCTCTGCCCCGGGTTCCCGCCCCGGACCCGGGACCGCCAGGACCTCGACCTGGGCTCCGTCTCCCGGGCCCGGGCGGCGCTCACGGCGTTCCTCACGGGCCGCGGCTACGAGCCCGACCGGCGGTTCAACGCGCTGTACGGGCACAAGCAGCTGTTCTTCGCCTCGCCGTCCGGGCGGGCGGTGGACGTCCTGATCGACCGGCTCGACATGTGCCACGTCCTGCCCTTCGAGGACCGGATCGAGCGGATGCCGCTCACGCTCGACGTCACCGATCTGCTCCTGTCGAAGCTCCAGATCGTGGAGCTGAACGAGAAGGACGTGCGCGACGTGATCTACCTCCTCTCGGCCTACCCCGTCGCGGAGGGCGACGAACCGGGCACCGTGGGGATCGAGCGGATCGGCCGGATCGTCGCCGACGACTGGGGGTGGTGGCGCACCCTCACGCTGAACGTGGCGCGGGTCCGGGCCCTCCTGGAGCAGGGGGAACGGGTCCCCCCGGGGGCGCACCACGACCCGGCCGGGGCGCTGGAGGCGATCGCCCGGGCGGCGGAGCGGGTCCCCAAGACGCTCCGCTGGAAGCTGCGGGCCCAGGTGGGGGAGCGGAAGCGCTGGTACCGGCTCCCCGAGGAGATCGAGCACGACTGACCGGACCGAGAGGGGGGCGAGGTCCCTCGTCGGCCGCTCAGGAGATCTCGCCGTCCGATCGGACGTGGCAGGAGATGCCGGCGGCGATGCACTCCCGGATGTACAGGCTGAGCACCGACCTGACCCATCCCTCCTTGAACCTGGCATGGATGCCGTAGATGGAACCGGTGGACAGCCGCAGCGGCGCCCCGCTCGCCCCGTCCTCGATCGTGTACTGGACGTGCACCTCGATCCGTGGGACCACCGTGGTGTCCGAGGGACAGTAGCGGTTCCTCCGCGGGTAGCGGAGCCGATGGCCATCCCAGCACTGGGGGAACTTCACGATCAGCGTCAGGGCGTGTTCGCCCTCGCCGGAGCTCGCTCGGGGGCAGTCCGGGGGCGTCGCGTAGTGCCGGCTGGCCGACGTGTCCCCGCACTGCCAGAAGTACCGCTTCTCCCACCCTCGCTGCCTCGACGTCGCCCCGGGCCGTCCCGCCAGCCACCGGAGCCCGTTGGGGAAGACCTCCGGGACCCTGGAGGTCCCGTTGCGGAGGTAGATGTGCATGCGGTTCGGGGCGATCCGCCTGCCGTTCCGGAGGAGGATCGGGGTCTTGTAGGTGCTGTCGTCGGCCCGCGCCTTGCACCCCTTCCAGATCTCGTACCTCGAACCGGAGCGGTCGTGGTAGCAGAGGTAGAACACCTCGCCCTGATGTCGACCGCCCGCTTCCGCGGCGCCTCCGGCGAGGGAGAGCGGCAGGAGGATCGCGAGACACAGCAGGACCCTGAGGGATCTCATGGGGATACCTCCTGGGTGCGAGGGATCGGCCGAGCCTAGGACATCTCGGCCGCCTCGTCCAATCGGGCCCCGCGCCGCCTAGCGCGGTTCCCCGTCCAGTTCCCGGAGGACCTCCTCGGTGTGTTCGCCGAGGAGGGGTGGGGGGCGGAGGACGGGCGGCCGGACCCCGTCGAACCGCAGCGGGCTCGCCACGAGCCTGAGGGCTCCCCGGACCGGGTCGTCCACGACCACGACCGTGGCCGCTCCCTCCGGGGAGGCGAAGACCTCGTCGAGCCGTCGGACCGGCGCGCAGGGGACGTCCCGGGCGGCGAGCTCCCGCAACCAGTGATCGGCCGGTCGGGCCCCGAAGGCCGCCGCCAGGATCGGCGCGAGCTCGTCGCGGTGGCGGACCCGCGCCTCGTTCGCCGCGAACCGCGGGTCCCGGGCCAGGTCGGGGCGCCCGATCGCCTCGCAGGTCCGGGCGAAGAGGCGGTCGTTCCCGGCGGCCAGGACGAACGGGCGGTCGGCCGCGTCGAACACCTGGTAGGGGACGATGTTGGGGTGCTCGGTCCCCATCGGCCCCGGGACGATCCCGCCGAGCAGCACGTTCGCCGCCTGGTTCACGAGCGCCGCCGCGCTCGCATCGAACAGCGAGACGCTGACCCGGCGCCCGCGCCCGGTCCGGTCCCGCTCCCGGAGCGCGGCCAGGATCCCGATCGCCGCGTACAGGCCGGCCACGACGTCGAGCAGGGCCACTCCCACCCTCACCGGCCGTCCCTCCCGCTCGCCGGTGATGCCCATGAGCCCCGAGGCGGCCTGGACGATGATGTCGTAGCCGGGACGCGCGGCCGACTCCCCCTCCTCGCCGAACGCCGTCAGCGAGCAGGAGACGAGCCGGGGATGCTCCCGCGACAGCGTGGCGTGGTCGAGCCCCCACCGCCGCAGGAGCCCGGGGCGGAAGTTCTCCACGAGGACGTCCGCCCGGAGGGCCAGGCGCCGGGCGGCGGCCACCCCCTCCTCGGTCCCCAGGTCGAGCGTCACCGAGCGCTTGTTGCGGTTCAGGGCCAGGAAGTACGCGGCGTCCGGGCCCACGAAGGGCGGCCCCCACCGCCGGGTGTCGTCCCCCTCCCCGGGCCGCTCCACCTTCACCACGTCGGCGCCCAGGTCGGCGAGGATCATCGTGCAGAGGGGGCCGGCCAGGACGCGGGAGAGATCGAGCACCCGGAGCCCCTCCAGCTGGCGTGCGGCGATCTGGCTGCCCATGGCCCGGGGACGATACCGCCCGGGCGCGGCCGATGCCGGGTCTTCCGCCCCTCGGCCCCCCGATGGACGGAGCCGCCGGACCCCGAAGGGCCCAGCGGCTCCATGTCATTCCTACTCCAGCCCGGGGTCGGCTGTCAAGCCGGGGTCGGCCGACGGGTGGCGGGCCCCATGCGGTCTCTGCCACGATAGGGGGCATGAACCAGGAGAGCCTCGAGCGGGCGAACGCGTTCCTGGCGGCGGTCGCGGCCCGGGTCCGGCCCGGAGAGTTCCTGGATGGCTCCCCCGCCGACATCGGGCGGGAGATCGGCTTCACCCAGCCGCTGGTGGCGGCCCGCGCGGTGCGCGCCCTCCTGGCCCGGCGCCGGTTGGAGGCGGTGGACGGCCGCTACCGGCTGATCGACCCCCGCCCCGTGGAGCCGGGGGAGCGTGAGGTCGTGAAGCGGCCCTCCCGGCCGCGGCGCTCCCGCCGCGAGGCGCCCCCGGAGGCGCCCGCGGAGGAGGGCCGTCCGACGTACTCGGCCGTGGGCCGGGAGGTCGTGGAGCGCCTCATCGAGCTGGGCAGGGAGGTCGGGGTGCTCCGGGCGAACCTCCGGCAGGCCCGGGAGGAGGTCCGGGAGGCGCGGGAGGCCCGCGACGAGGCGGAGCGGCGGGCCCAGGCCCTGGCCGCCCGGGTCCGCGATCTCGAGGCCCGGGCGGAGATGGCCGAGACCAACCTCCGCAACGTGCTGGCCGCGGCCCGGGGGGCGGGGCGCGACGCACCGGTGGCCGACTCCGAGATGGAGGCGATCCTGGGGGTGCTCAAGGGCGAGCCTCAGGGGCGCTCGGAGGGCTGACCGGCCGGTCCCCGGAGCGGGCGTGGAGCGCCGCCAGGTGGCAGGCCGCCAGGTGGCCTTCCCGGAGCTCCTCGAGCCCCAGGTCCTGCCCCCGGCACGCCGCCTCGACCCCGGCGGCAGCCGCCCCTCCTCCCGCCACCTCCGGGCACCTGGGGTGGAACCGGCAGCCCGGGGGGATCCGGGTCGGATCGGGCGGCTCCCCCTGGAGGATGGGGCGATCGATCCCCCCGGCCTCGGGGACGACGTCCAGCAGCGCCCGCGTGTAGGGGTGCAGGGGGCGGGTGAGGACGTCCTCGGCCGGCCCCACCTCGACCACCCGTCCCAGGTACATCACGGCGACCCGGTCGGCCACGGTCCAGGCCAGGCCCAGGTCGTGGGTGACGACCAGGATGCTGATGGCCAGGGTATCGCGGAGCTCCAGCAGGAGACGGAGGATCTCCCCCCGGACGGAGGCATCGAGGTTCGACACCGGTTCGTCGGCCACGAGGACCTGCGGCTCCAGGGCCAGCGCCCCCGCGATCACCACCCGTTGCCGCTGGCCCCCGGAGAGCTCGTGCGGGTAGAGGAGGAAGAACCGCTCCGGCGGGCGCATCCCCGCCCTGGACAGGGCCCGGGCCACGAGCTCCTCCTCGCCCTCGCCGGCCGGCCCCCGCTGGATCCCGTGGATCCGGAGCCCCTCGGCCACGGACTCGTAGATCGTCTGGCGGGGGTTCAGCGCTCCGGTGGGGTCCTGGAAGATCATCTGGACCCGGCGCCGGTAGCCCCGGAGGCGCCGTCCGATCGGCCGGCCCTCGAAGAGGATCTCCCCTCGGTCGGGCTCGACGAGCCCCATGATGGCTCGGGCCAGGGTGGTCTTCCCGCACCCCGACTCCCCGGCCAGGGCCAGCACCTCGCCCCGGTGGAGGGCGAGCGAGACCCCGTCGACGGCCCGAGCGTCGGCTCCCCGACGGCCCAGCAGGCCGGCCAGGAGCCCCACCCGGCCCCGGAACGTGACGTGGAGCTCCCGGACCTCGAGGACGGGCTGGCCGTCCCCGGGCCCCCCGCCGCCGCCCCTCACGGCTCGGCCTCCCGGGCCGCCGGGGACACCGGCGCGCGCAGGAGCAGGCAGGCGGCCCGCCGCCCGGGCCCGGCGTCGAAGAGCGGGGGCTCCTGGACCGGGCAGTCGGCGAACGCGTCGGGGCAGCGGGGGTGGAAGGGGCAGCCCGGTGGCACGGCCTGGGGATCCGGGGGATCGCCCCCCAGCCCGGAGGGGCGACGACGGAACCGTCCGTCGCCGATCGTGGGGAACGACGCGGCCAGGGCCCGCGTGTAGGGGTGGCGGGGGTCGTGGAACACCTGCTCCGTGGGTCCCTCCTCGACCAGCTTGCCCGCGTACATCACCGCCAGGCGGTCCGACACCTCGACCAGGACCGAGAGGTCGTGCGTGATGAACAGCATGGCCAGCCCCAGCTCGCGTTGGAGCTCCTTCAGGAGCCGGAGCACCTGGGCCTGCACCATCACGTCGAGGGCCGTCGTCGGCTCGTCGGCGATCACGAGGCTCGGGTTGCAGGCCAACGCCATGGCGATCATCACCCGTTGCCGCTGGCCCCCGGAGAGCTCGTGGGGGTGATCGGAGATCCGGCGGGGAGGGAGGCCCACCTGCTCCAGGAGGGCCCCGACGCGCACCATCGCTTCCTTCGGCCCGGCCTGCTGGTGGACGAGGATGGCCTCCGCGATCTGGTCTCCCACCCGCCGCACGGGGTTCAGCGCGTGCATCGCCCCCTGGAAGACGATCGAGGCGCCGGCCCAGCGGACGGCCCGCAGCTTCCCCGGGCGCATCGTGAGGACGTCGTCCCCCTCCAGCAGGACGGTCCCCCGGACGTCGGTCCCCTCGGGGAGGAGCCGGAGGATCGCCCCGGCGATCGTCGACTTGCCGCAGCCCGATTCGCCGGCCAGCCCCAGCACCTCTCCTCGCCGGATGTCGAAGGAGACGCCTCGGACCGCGGGCACGCCCCCGCCCGTCGTGCGGTAGGTGACCTCGAGGTCCCGGACCGACAGGACCGTCATCGCTGCCGGAGCCGGGGGTTCAGGATCTCGTCGAGCGCGAACCCGCACATCGTGAACCCCA